>NZ_JACJEM010000035.1:0-51605 GCF_014164085.1 Pseudoalteromonas sp. SG45-5
AAAATCAGCTTGGATGGTTTTGATGAGTTCAGGGAAAAAATAATAAGGCTCATTGGTGGACATGCGTTGCATTTATATAAAATCCAAAAAGTTGCCTAGGGGTCTGATCAATGCCTGCTATAACGTCGTTAAAAATTTTTTATTTAGAACAACTAGATACAAAAGTTTTTGCCTAGTTCTAGCGTAATTTCTTAACGTTAAATAGACCCCATATATAAGCAGATTGGTATAATTCATCCTACTGCAGTAAATTTTTATCTATAATAGTTGCATAAATAGGTAACTAACTAGTTAGAGCATTTGCACTAATTTATTGCTATGATGCACCAAAGTTGTTAGACACCTTAATTTTAAATCATAAATTATTGATAGTATTATAATTACTAACTGGTTCGATTTTTGCCTGCATTAGGCTACACCAACAAATAAATACTGGAAAACATGCAAACTCCTATTCGAGGCCTTCGCTCTTTTTGCTTTGCGGCAAAAAGTTTAAGCTTTAAGCACGCAGCCAATGAGCTGTATTTAACGCCGTCTGCGGTAAGCCATCAAATCAAACAACTTGAAGAGCAACTTGGTATTGAGCTTTTTGTGCGTAAAACGCGTTCAATTAGCTTAACCACGGCTGGTAAAAACTTTTTTGATGCAGTGTCTCCTATTATTACTATGTTAGAGAGCACCATTAATGAATTTAGTCAGATGCAACAAAATACAAATTTAACAATTACTCTGCCAGAATTTTTTGCAAGCGAGCTACTCATGCCTAAATTAAGTGAGTGGACATCAGAGCACCCTAATATTAATTTACAAATGGATACGCTTAAAACACGCAAAGAGCTAACACGCCATAGTGATTTATCCATTGTTTTGTCCTCTAGTAAACCCACCGAAGGGTTAGCAACTGAGCTGTTTAATCTAGAATATATTCCTGCATGCAATAAGAAACTGCTCGATCAATGGAAAAATGATCATCGTCAAGCGCTTAACCAAGTACCGTTAATTTTACACAAAGCGCGTCCTTGGGCATGGCATCAATGGGCTGAAAAAGCGGGGATTGATGACTTTTCACCTACGCAAATTATTCAAATAGACAGTATGTTTGGCGTAGCGCGTGCGGCGCAGCAAGGTATGGGCATTGCGCTTATTCCACTGCCAATTAGTCAAAGCTGGTTAGATGAGCAATGGCTGTATAAATTATTTGAACAGCCTTTAACAACAAAAGATAAGTATTATTTAGTACAGCATGAATCGAATATGCCAAACCACCCTCTCGATTTATTTGCAAAGTGGGTTGTGAATACCTTTAGAAAAGTACAAGAATGATTTTGAGAGAGTAAAATCTTGCTGATAACAAGACAGCAATTGAGTTCTTTTATATCAGAATTTTTAATGCCGTGAGCGTCAGCTTTAATCCCTCAACTCATTAAGTATTATTGCTATAAACACCTTAAAAAATAAATTATATAAAAAAGCCTGATTTAAAATCAGGCTTAATTAACTGCTTAGTCTTTATCTCGCGGTACAAAATCAAGGACTGTTGCATTAATACAGTAACGATCGCGTCCTCTTGGTCCTTCACCTGGGAATAAGTGCCCTAAGTGTATACCAGTGCTTTTTGAGCGAAGCTCAATCCGTGTCATCCCCCAACTGCTGTCGTCATGTTGGGTAACATTGCTTTTTACAGGATGAGTAAACGACAACCAACCAGTGCCTGAATTAAACCGATCTCTCGTATCAAAAAGTGGCTCACCACTTAATTTGTCTACAAAAGTACCATCTGGTGTATTTTTAAACTCTTTGTACTCTTTACAATATGCTCTGTCTGTTCGCGCATCAAACGCGACCTTGTAAGCATCACTGTTACCTAATTTAAAAGCGCCTAATGCTTTGTAAAACTCTTCAGGTGTTGCATAACCTTGACGACCATATACTTCAACGCCATTTTCTAAAAACAAAATAGTCGGTGTTGCCCACGTGGCTGACTTAATAGTTAAATTATCAAGTTGATCAGCATGGCGGAATGTCATTGGGATAGTCCCTTTATAATCATTTGCGACTGCTTTTTTGAATTTTTCACAGTATGGGCAGTATTCACGTGAATCTAAGACTACGATTTGCTTTCCTGCTAATAAAGCAGTGTTATCTACTTTTTCTACGGGTGTTTTATTAAAAACAACACCCGTAGAATGATCTGGGCAATAGCCGTTTGGATTTTTTTCTAAATAATTTTGATGGTATTCTTCTGCCGATTCAAAACTTTGGAGCGGCTTAATAACCGTTTCAACGTTGCCGTAGCTCGCATCAGTTAAAAGCTGCTGATATTGCGATTTAACTTGCTCCGCTACTTTAGCTTGCGCATCGGTAGTCGTTAATACGATTGAACGATATTGCGTACCAATGTCGTTACCTTGACGATTCTTTTGTGTTGGATCGTGGCTTTCAAAATAGTTTTTTAATAGATCTTCTGCTGAAATTATATTGCTGTTATACATAACCTGCACAACTTCAGCGTAATTATTTTCGTCAAAGCGACGAGACTGATCAGTAATATTTCTGTATGTTGCTTTAAAACCATTACCGTCTGCATAACCCGATTCAGCATCAATAACACCATTAAGCGCCTCGTAGCGTTTTTCTGCCCCCCAAAAGCAACCCGATCCAAGCACAATGGTTTCTACATGCATAGTGGCTTCTACATCGCTGCGTTTTACTTTTTCCATTGATAAAGCAAAGCTGCCTGCGCTAAATATAATAGCTGCGCCTGATAAATATAATAAATGCTGGTGTTTCATAAGTTACCTCTGTACATCTGCGTACTTATTAAGACCTCCTTATCTTAATTTTCATTTCATCCGGATTACTTATTTAGTACGAAGCGTATTAAGTTTTGGTCCTCAATAAGTTAAATTCGATTAATTGAATATAAAACGACTCTTAAAGTAAGTTGGGTAATAAACATAACCACTTAGTCGCAATGGTGTAAATAAATTAATAAAACTGTGTTACGTTTAAATTATGTTGTACAAATAGGTTTATTTAATGAAGCCAACTCCTCATATTTATGCATTAACAAACAGTAGTTTACTGTTTGATGCATCGCATTTAGACGCTACAGATAGACTCTCTACTCAAAGAAAAATTTGGGCTTTAACCAGCCACTGTAAATGCACTGATGAATTTAGCGATTTGGTGCCTGCCATGAACTCGCTCACTCTCTATTTAAAATCAGATAAACACGTAAACAAGTGGTTACAAGTGCTACCTTCGCTGTGGAATGATATCAAAACGAGTACTTTTAAGGGGCAGCATCACTTAATCGAAACGACCTACAAGGGTGAGGATATTGATTATGTGGCTCGTTATCATAATTTACGCGCTGATGAGGTTATTAATATTCATAGTAACACCAAGTACCACGTTTTATTTTTAGGCTTTCAGCCTGGTTTTGCTTACCTACATGGTTTAGAAGAGCAATTACATACACCAAGGCGTGATGAGCCACGTACTAGGGTTCCTAAAGGCTCTGTTGCGATAGGTGCTGCACAAACCGGAATTTACCCCGCAGATACCCCTGGTGGTTGGCACATAATAGGCCATACAGATACAGCCTTGTTTGATTCGACCTCTGAGCAACCTTGTTTAATTCAACCAGGCGATACGCTTGAATTTGTTCCGCTAGTTAATAAAGGAGCAACTCATGATTAAAGTACTCAAAAGTGGTGTATTACTTACAATTCAAGATTTTGGCCGTGAAGGCTACCGCCATTTAGGGGTAAGCAAAGCGGGCAGCTTAGACCCCTTTGCACAAATCATTGCTAATAGACTACTTAACAATAACGACAATGATGCCGTTTTAGAAATAACCGTTGGTTTGTGCGAGCTTGAATTTAGCTGCGATACAGTGATTGCGCTTCATGGTGCCGATTTGCAAGCCACCCTTGACGGACAAGCAATTTACCCTGGTTGGACATACGCAGTAAAAAACAAACAAGTACTTAGCTTTGCTACTGGTAGAGCCGGCTTAAGAGCTTATTTAGCAGTGAAAGGCGGTATACAAAATACTGAGGTTATGGGCTCTAAATCTACAGATTTAAACGCGTGTTTTGGTGGCATTCAAAGTAGAGCTCTCACCACTGGTGATGAAATACCTATTACTCCTTATTGTGGAGAGTTTATAAAAGTAGGCGCAATGGCTCCCGCTCAGCGCAAGCTTATACGACTGCACCCAAGTCCTCATGCTAATTTATTTGGTGAGCCTTTACTTAGCAACTTTGTATCTACCGCATTTAAAGTCAGTAGTAACAGTAACCGAATGGGCGTAAGGCTTGAGCATAAAAGTAGTTTGGGGCATTCGCACTCTTTGCCATCACTCGGGGTGAGTCCTGGGAGTATTCAACTACCACCAAATGGTGAGCCTATTGTGTTACTAAATGATGGTCAAACAACCGGGGGCTACCCTCTTTTAGGGACTGTAATTGAAGCCGACTTACATCAATTTGCACAATTTAGACCTTTAGATACTGTTGAGTTTAAATATGTAACGTTTGAAGAAGCTGCAAAGGCAAAACAGAAACTTGACGGGCACCTACATCAATTGAGCCTTGCACTTAAAAATAACCTATAAAAGTATTCTAAAAATAAATAGGAAAACTATGTTCGATTTAAATTATTGGCCGCTCATTGGCATTCCCGTTGTAGTAATCGGTTTTGCACTGCGCTTTAATCCGTTACTAGTGGTTACCTTTGCAGGGCTTGCGACCGGCTGGGCAGTCAATCTTGATTTTATCAGCTTGCTGCAAACGTTTGGCGAAAAGTTTATGAACTCGCGCCAATTAGCGAGCTTCATTTTAATTTTACCTGTTATTGCACTACTTGAACGCTATGGATTACAACAACGTGCGCGCGATTGGATTTCACAAATTAAAACAGCCACCAGCGCGCGCATACTCGCTCTTTATTTTATTGTTAGAGAATGCTCGGCTGCACTTGGTTTGATCTCACTCGGCGGGCAAGCACAAACAGTTCGCCCTTTACTTGCACCTATGGCATTAGGGGCGGCTACAAATAAATATGGCGAATTGCCTAAACCCGTAAAAGATATGATCAGCGCCCATGCGGCGGCGGTTGATAACATTGCGGTATTTTTTGGTGAAGACATATTTATAGCCTTTGGTGCTGTTTTACTTATGGATGCATTTTTAAAAGAAAACGGTATAACGGGTATTGAGCCGCTGCATATTGGTTTGTGGGCAATCCCTACTGCGGTATGCGCCTTGGTTATTCACTTATTTAGACTAGCTCGACTCGAAAGTAAAATTGCAAAAGCGGTTCAAAAGTACAATGCACCGGAGCCCATACTATGAGTAAAGTAATTGATGCCGATGTATCGCATACAAGCACTGCACTTGTGACCATTGAAAACATATACCTGCTTATTGGCATCATGGTGATGTTTTTAGTAGTACGTACCCTGCAAGATAAAAACCACCCAAAAAGACTGACAACTGCCCTATTTTGGTTTTTGTTTGGCAGTAGTTTTTTATTTGGTGATTTTGCTATTGCAACTCTTGGTGCACAAACAACGTACCTAATGGTAGGTATTAGCGTATTACTCATCGCTTTATTAGCCGGTTTAAATTTAGTTTCTATGGGAAGTTACTCTATTCCCAGCGAGCAGGATCAAAACCAAAGTGCTAAAACTCTAGGCAATAAGTTATTTATTCCTGCTTTAATGATCCCAATTGTTACCATAGTCTTTACTGTACTATTTGATAATGTAGCTATAAACAATGTTTACTTACTTGATCAACGCCATTTAACGCTCGCCTCCTTAACCATTGCATGTGTTTTTGCATTACTTGTTGGCTGGAAAATAACCGGTGGTAGCCCTGTTCAAGCCGTGAGCGAATCTCGCCGTTTGGTTGATTCTATTGGCTGGGCAGCCATTTTACCGCAAATGCTAGCCATGCTTGGTGGGGTATTTATTGTGGCGCAAACAGGCGACTCTATTAAAGAACTGGTTACTTTATTTATAGCCCCAGATAATCGTTTTATGCTGGTTGTTTTGTATTGTGTAGGTATGGCATTTTTTACCATGATTATGGGTAACGCGTTTGCTGCATTTCCGGTGATGACTGCGGGTATTGCGATGCCATTTTTAATTGAAGGTCATGGCGCAAGCCCTGCTCCATTAGTTGCACTTGGTATGTATAGCGGCTATTGCGGTACGTTAATGACGCCTATGGCAGCAAATTTTAATATTATTCCTGCCGCTCTTTTAGACTTAAAAGATAAGTACCATGTAATAAAGGTGCAAATTCCGACGGCAGTTACCTTACTCGCCGTTAATATTATTTTAATGTATAGCTTGGTGTTTAATGACTAAATCAACTTCTTCAATGGCGTGTGTATTAATAACCGGCTTTGCCCCTTTTGGTGGTGAAGCTATAAACCCTTCTTGGCAAGCAGTACAAAAACTTGATGAAACTATCATCATGAAACACAAAATATGCACGCTAGAACTTGCCTGTGAATTTAATACGTCTATCAGCCAGCTTATAAACGCCATTGAATCGCACAATCCGGCGATTGTTTTATGCATAGGTCAAGCTGGTGGGCGCAGCGAAATATCAATTGAGCGAATAGCAATAAACGTTGACGATGCACGCATTAAAGACAATGCAGGTAATCAACCTATCGATACACCAATAGAAAAAAATGGCCCTGATGCCTATTTTACAAACCTACCAATAAAGCGCATGTTACACGCATTGCACAACAACAATATACCAGCTGCCATTTCGAATACGGCAGGCACGTATGTGTGTAATCACGTTATGTATGGTCTTATGCATTACATAAATGAGCACTGCGCTGTAATGAAAGGCGGCTTTGTGCATATTCCTTATTTACCAAGCCAAGCTGTGCACCACAGCGGTGCACCTAGTATGAATGAAGAAACCGTTATAGATGCGCTGAAAGTCATAGTAGCTCAAGCTTTGAACAATGAAAGTGATATTAAAGTAGCCGCTGGCACCACCCACTGGTCATTATGGTGCAGCTAATTCTAACTTGGTGCATAAATTATTCTTAATTAATTGTAAAAGCTATGTGACTTGAGTAAATATTTCTGATAAAACAAAGGTTCGCAGTGCAGCAAATTGGCTGTACTACACACATAATAGGAATGAGGAGTTACTATGTGTTCAATTTTTGGGGTATTAGATATTAAATCTGATCCCACTCAGTTGCGTACTCAAGCAATTGAAATGTCAAAACTGCTTAGACACCGAGGCCCAGATTGGTCTGGTGTATATGCATCTGAAAAAGCTATTTTAGTGCATGAGCGTTTAGCTATTGTTGGAGTATCAAGCGGTGCACAGCCTTTATACAATCCAGAAAAAACACATATTTTAGCCGTTAATGGCGAGATTTATAATCATAAAGAACTTGCAGCAGAGCTAGATGTTGATTTTACTTTTCAAACTCAATCAGACTGTGAAGTTATTTTAGCGCTGTACAAACAAAAAGGGCCTGACTTTTTAGATGACCTAAATGGCATTTTTGCATTTTGTTTATACGACGAAGAAAATGACGCTTACTTAATTGGCCGTGATCATATTGGTATTATCCCGCTTTACACCGGTCACGACGAGCACGGTAACTTTTACGTTGCTTCTGAGCTAAAAGCACTTTCTCCAATTTGTAAGCATATTGAAGAATTTCCACCAGGGCATTACCTGTACAGCAAAGATGGTAAAATGACGCCTTATTACAAGCGTGATTGGGAAACGTTTGATGTAGTTAAAGATAATAGCGCAGAAGCCCAAGACGTTAAAGATGCATTAGAAGCGGCTGTTAAACGCCAGCTAATGTGTGATGTGCCTTACGGTGTATTACTTTCTGGTGGTTTAGACTCATCAGTTATCTCTGCTATTACCCAGCGCTTTGCTGCAAAACGTATTGAAGATAACGATGAAAGCGATGCATGGTGGCCTAAGCTACATTCTTTTTCAGTGGGACTTGAAGGCTCACCTGATTTAGCCGCTGCACAAAAAGTAGCTGACATGATTGGGACCATTCACCACCCTATTATTTTTACCATTCAAGAAGGTATTGATGCACTGCGTGAAGTGATTTACCACATTGAAACGTACGATGTAACAACGATTCGTGCCTCTACACCTATGTACTTAATGGCTCGCCAAATTAAAGCGATGGGCATTAAAATGGTGTTGTCGGGCGAAGGTGCTGATGAGCTATTTGGTGGCTACTTATACTTCCATAAAGCCCCTAACGCACAAGAGTTTCATGAAGAGCTAAACCGTAAAGTATCAAAACTGCATATGTTTGACTGCTTACGTGCTAATAAATCAATGGCGGCATGGGGCGTAGAAGCACGTGTACCGTTTCTTGATAAAGAATTTGTTGATGTTGCTATGCGTATCAACCCTGAAGCTAAAATGTGTAAAGATGGCAAAATTGAAAAACACATTTTACGTGAAGGCTTTGAAGGTTACTTACCTGATGAAGTGCTATGGCGTCAAAAAGAGCAGTTTTCAGATGGTGTTGGTTACAGCTGGATTGATACGTTAAAAGAGTTTGTAAACGAGCAAGTAAGCGATCAAGAGCTTGCAAATGCAAAATTTAAATACCCTATTAATACACCAGATTCAAAAGAAGCGTACTACTACCGTACTATTTTTGAATCGCATTTCCCTGGTGATGCATCAGCTAAATGTGTACCGCATGGTAAATCGGTAGCGTGTTCGACTCCAGAAGCACTGGCATGGGACGCATCGTTTCAAAACAATGCCGATCCATCAGGTCGTGCTGCGGGTGTTCATAACGACGCATATGCAAGCAAAGGTTAATACTCTTTGCTTAGCGAAGCGTAAGCCTAAATGGCTTACGCTTCGCTTTATAGAGTTCACTTCCACCGAATCTGTTTTTTATAGCTCTGCAAATAACTTAAAAGGCTCAAGCGCTTTAATTGTTATTTATAAAAATGGGTTAACATCAAAAACAATGCAATATATTGCATCACAATCAATTCACCCTGCTACCGTATTTTTAAATCACAATGAGATAACTAAACTGCATTGTAAAATTCGCTGGTTTAACCGAACAAGTGAAATTAAACGCTGCGGACATGGTACTTTAGCAGCCGCTAATTTTTTGATAAACCACTTTGGTTATTGCCCTAAAGCGTTCATCTCGATGAGTCATGAGCGTTTTACTATAAGAGTAAAAAAACAACGCGCTCAGCTGTTACTAAAAAGCATAGAGCCTAAAAAAAGCGAATTTGCTGAAAGTGAGTTAAAAAGTGTGTTTTCATCAGCAATAAAAGTAGCCTACAGTACCGATGATAAAAACGGTTATACCGTCGTGCTATTTAATGAAGAATTTAATAAAGAAGTTGAAAAAGACGATTTAAAAAGCTTACACGTTGATTTTAAAGCTTTGAGTAAACTCCACAAAAATGCAGTAATTGCCCTTAGTATAAAAAATAAAGACAAGAAAAATGCCATAGCGCATTTTAGATACTTTGCACCTCAGTTTGGTGTAAATGAAGACAGTGCTACAGGCTCTGCGGTATCTGTTATTGCCCCCCTGCTATTTAGACTACATGGTTTAAATAAAGCTATGCTTATACAGCAATCAAATAATGGCGCATTGCTGAACTATGAGTTTAACAATGCTGAAGTTGTCATTTACTAGGGCGTGTTGATCTTTGCGAATTGAAATTTGTTCAATCTAGGGGCGATTAAATCGCGGCGCGAGGTTTGTAACCTAGTGGGCTAAGTAAAAATCGAGCAACAAAGAGTTTATCGCCCCTAGGCAGAACCCGAAGGGCAGCACATGTTTGGCATTTATGCTGCGTTATCGCCTATTTATGTGGAATAACCACACTTCATAGGCTCTGCCTTGCCTAAAAAACAAATACATTGCTGCAAATTCAACCATCAAAGATCAACACGCCCTAAACATATTAAGTAAACGTTTATAGCGGCCTTAATAAGCACAAGGCAAAATAGTTACTATCGTCTTGCCATGTTTGCTCTAACTTTAAATTAGCTTGCGCAGTAAGCTGCTTAAACGATTCGAGCGTGTACTTGTGAGAGTTTTCTGTATGGATACTTTCGCCTGCTATAAAGTCTATTTGCTGATCATTTATAATCACGCTTTGAGTACAATTACTTACTAAATGCATTTCGATACGGCTATGTTGCTCGTTAAAGCGTGACTCGTGGCTAAAGTTATCTAAATTAAATGTGCCATTTAGCTCGTTATTAATACGTTGTAGTAAATTTTTATTAAATGCGGCGGTGACTCCCGCTTTATCGTTATATGCATCCAGTAACACTTGGCGCTCTTTTACTAAATCAACCCCAATTAGTACATAACCATTTACACCGCATAAGCGATGGAAATTATTCATAATTTCTATGGCTTTAACTGGGGCAAAATTACCAAGAGTAGAGCCCGGAAAGTACACTAAATTGGTTTGACTGTCTAAAGCGGTGTCTTTAGTTAACTGTTTAACCATTTGGCTATGTGTAAAATCTCCTAGCAAAGGTGAAATTACTAGCTCTGGAAATAACGGTGATAAATGCGCCAGTGAATAACTGAGCATCTCTTCAGAAATTTCAAACGGTACAAAGGTTTTTACGTTTGCCATATGCGCTAATAAATAAGCAACCTTTTTACCCGAGCCGCAGCCTGGCTCGATAATAGAAAGGTTTTCAGGTAACAGATCAGCAATTGCTTGCGAGTGTTGCTCTAAAATAGACAGCTCGGTACGTGTTACGTAATACTCTTGCAAGGATGTTATTTGCTCGAATAATGCAGCGCCTTTATCATCGTAAAAATATTTACATGGAAGCGTTTTTTGTTGTTGAGTTAATCCACTTATCACGTCGTTTAGAAATTCAGTGTCGGTGATGTTACTTTGCTTTATTGCTGTTATTTGATTCATACTTTATCCCTCGCTAGTCTTATTCCACTGCACATCCACGCTTGATGCGGATAATAAAAATTACGGTATGTTGTGCGCAAATGATTTTTAGGAGTAAACACGCAACCGCCACGCAACACCATTTGGTTATTCATAAACTTACCATTGTATTCCCCTGCTACTCCTTCAATAGGCTTGAAACCGGGGTATGGTAAATATGCGCTGTTCGTCCATTGCCAGCATGCATCTGTTAACTGAGTTATTTTTTCATCGCCTTCGCACTGTCCTGGCATTAGCTGGTTTTGGGAGGGCTTAATAACGTTATGTGCTTTGGCAACGTATTCCCACTCAAATTCTGTGGGTAATCGCGCATCGACAAAATTAGCATAGGCACTGGCTTCAAAATAACTTACATGACAAACGGGGGCATTAAAATTGAGTGGTTGTAAGCCGTAATGGGTAAACTCAAACCACTTGCCATCAATATAATGCCAATAAAGAGGCTTGCTTAAACCTTGATTTTTACTATGCGCCCAGCCATCACTTAGCCAATATTGTGGATTGTTATAACCGCCCGCATTAATAAATGCTAAATACTCACCATTAGTAACCAATCGATTAGCAAAACAAAATAGATGTATTAGTACCTGATGTTTGGGTTGTTCGTTATCATAAGCAAACTGTGTTTGATCGCTAGTGCCTATATTGACTATAGCTTGGTCAAAATCAATAAAGTTAGCAGGCTTTATCAGATTGTTATTGTTAGAAATAGGGATATCAATGGCTTTATATTTAGGAAACGTCGGGTTAACCGAAAAGTTGTATTTAATATCCATAAGCATAAGCTCTTGATGCTGTTGCTCATGGTTGAGTCCTAGTGTGATTATTTGCTCAATAACATCGTCGTTATGAGTGCTTAATAATTGCAGTACTGCTTTATCAACATACGCTCTGTATGTAAGTACATCTTTTAGGCTTGGTCGTGACAAACTCCCTCTGTTGCTGCGCTTAAATTGCGCACCGATGCCATTGTAATAAGAATTAAATAGCACTTTAAATTGCGGATCAAACACCTGATAATTTTTACAATGAATGCTTAATAAGAATGTTTCAAAAAACCAAGTAGTGTGCGCTAAATGCCATTTACTTGGACTTACATCAGGCATGGCTTGTAATTGGCAATCTTCGACGCTTAATTGTGCAGTAATGGCTAAACTGTAACGTCGAACAGATTGATAACATTCAGCTAGTGCATCGCCGCCTTTATGATTTGTTTCAGGCTTGTTCATAAATAACTTAGTCCTTTACCCATGCTCGTTATAAAATATAGCTTACTGTAGTGTTAAATCATATTTATGTTACAGCTTAATAAACATTAATTATTATTACGTAAACATCATCATTTATAGCGCCTTAAGTATAAATTTTTACTTTAATAGCAAACTAATTTTTAACGCTACCTGAATGTGGGTTTTTAATACAAAAGTCAAAATAAATTGCTCGCATAGCCATAATATCAGCGTTTTAACTACAAAATCATTTACATTTAATATTTAACTCATACACTAGTGATTGTAAAATCACTCTTCAAATTAGTTAGTCTTCAAATAATTACGGTATTACTTTTTACCTAATATTTAAAGGCTAATGTAATTAGATATAACGCCGAATTTATTTTGGCTTATTAGAACAACTACAGAGGTATTGCATGAAGGAAAATCATGACAAATATAGTATTGACAATACGGACTACACCGTAGGTCAGGACAACGTACAAAAGTGGGGATTTGATATACACAACCCTGTTTTTGGAACTAGTGCGGGCCTGATTGTCATCTTTTTAATCGCCATACTTGTTACCGACCCACAAACTGCAAAAACAGCACTTGATAGCATCAAGACCGATATTATTAATAATTTTGATGCTCTATTTATGTGGGCTGCTAACTTCTTTGTACTCTTTTGTTTAGCACTTATTGTTTCTCCTTACGGGAATATTCGCCTTGGTGGTGATGATGCTAAACCTTCTCACTCTAGAATTTCATGGCTTGCTATGTTATTTGCTGCTGGTATGGGTATTGGCCTTATGTTTTGGGGCGTTGCTGAACCGGTTGCTTACTTTACTGGTTGGTACGAAACACCACTTAATGTGGCCGCAAATACACCTGAGGCTGCAAAATTAGCAATGGGCGCAACTATGTTCCATTGGGGACTTCACCCTTGGGCTATTTACGCTGTTGTTGGTTTATCTCTTGCATTTTTTACCTATAACAAAGGGTTACCGCTTTCTATTCGTTCTATTTTTTACCCTATACTAGGCGACAGAGCGTGGGGTTGGCCTGGTCATATTATTGATATCTTAGCTGTACTTGCTACGTTATTTGGTCTTGCAACATCTTTAGGTTTAGGTGCTCAACAAGCCTCTGCTGGTATTAATCATGTATTTGGTACAGAAGGTGGTGTCGGGTCTCAAATTTTGGTTATTGCGGGTGTTACACTCTTAGCAATCGTTTCTGTAGTGCGTGGTATTGATGGTGGTGTGAAACTACTGAGTAATGTAAATATGCTCATCGCGTTTTCATTATTATTGTTTGTTTGCTTAGTGGGCTTTGCTGTAGCAATGGGCAACGTACCGACTACCGTGATGGGCTATGTAGAAAACATTATTCCATTGAGTAACCCACATGGCCGCGAAGACGAAACATGGATGCATGGTTGGACTGTGTTTTATTGGGCTTGGTGGATTTCCTGGTCTCCGTTTGTAGGTATGTTTATCGCGCGTGTATCTCGCGGTCGAACAATTCGTGAATTCTTAATTGCGGTATTACTTATCCCTACGCTAGTTACTGTTTTATGGATGTCTATTTATGGTGGTATTGCTATTGACCAAGTAGTTAACGGTATTGGTGCGCTAGGCACTAATGGTTTAACTGAAGTACCTTTAGCTATGTTCCAAATGCTTGATGAATTACCTCTATCTAATATCTTATCGTTTATTGCGATTGTATTAGTGTTAGTATTTTTTATTACCTCATCTGACTCAGGCTCATTAGTCATTGATTCAATTACAGCTGGCGGTAAAATTGATGCACCGGTGCCACAACGTATATTTTGGGCAACGGTAGAGGGCGCCATTGCAGCTGCACTACTGTGGATTGGTGGTACACAAGCAATTGAAGCACTCCAAGCAGGTGCTGTTTCTACTGGCTTGCCATTTACTATTGTGTTGTTGTTTATGTGTGTAAGCTTAATTTTAGGTTTACGAACTGAGCCACGCCCAATTAAATAATACAATTAATTAGCAACACTTTTAATTCGTGATGAAACGCCGCAATTTTGCGGCGTTTTTTTGTTTACCTATTTAAGGCTATACCAATTGCATTAAATTAGTGATCTATTATAGCGATAAGAAAATAGCTCAATAACAAGACTAAAATTATGATACATAGTTGTTCTATATCAATAATTTTTAACGTAGTTAGTGAGTTATTTAATACGCCAGAATGATCATGTTTTTAATAAAATAGGTATTATACCCACAACTCTGAAATGGGCGTGTCTACACGATAATGGTGACTCAGTTGCGCTTGTAAAAGCTCAGCTGTAGCAAGTGCATCCGTTAGCGCGTTATGATTATGATAAGCCGGTAGAGAATAACGCTCACGACAATCTGTTAATCTGAGCGAGCCTAGTTTGGTATTAAACAAGCGACCTAATAACCCTTGCCTTGCTTTTAGTGCTCTTTTTTCTATTTCCATTGTATCTACCAGTGCAAACTCAATCCCTTCTTTAAGTCTGAGCAATAACGCATTATTTAAAAAGTGGCGCTCTATTGCAGCGTAATGCACCACGACAACTTTCCCACTCAGCGCTTCAAGTAAAGGCTCAATAATTCGATTAAAGTCAGGGGCCTCATTTACCTCAGAGTGCGTTATGCCATGAATTAAAATAGACTCTTCATGCAGGTTACGCCTAGGTTGAACAACCCAATGCCGGCTATGTTTACAATAGATACGCTTTAAATTAAACGGTACGAGCCCTACACTTACTATATCGTCGTTTTGGCTATTTAAACCTGTGGTTTCAAAGTCCATTGCTACAAAAGGTACATCTTTTACAGCAGCTTTATCTTGATTATAAGCACCAGCATAAAAGTGTTTTAAAAGTTTATTTTCGGTGCTATTGGCAAGCTCGTTATATCTAGCTTGCCAATCAAATGCTTTGTAATTACGCGGATTCATCGGCTACTTCACACCAGAGTTTGCTGTGTAGCTAAATTTTAAATAACTTTGTGCTTTTTCTAAAATTGCAAATGCCTCTTTTAAGTTTCGTTGTTCGAACGGAGAAAGTAAATGCGGATCTAAGTCATTATCAGGCTCTTCGCCTTTTTCTATTTGCCACGCTTGATGGCGTATTCTCATCATGGCAATGTACTCAAGTGCATCACGTAAATCTTGCGCTTTACCCTGCGGTAAAAGTTTCGCTTCAATAATGTCTTCTAATCGCTCAAACGAGTTTTGTTTACGCGATCCAACAGCTAATGCGTGCACGCGTATAACATCAGAAAGTGGTGCAGTCCCTCTGCGTTTTAAGTTCATTGAACGCTTGTGTTGCCCGTTATGCTCCATTACAAAGCCTTTAAAAAAGCCAAGTGGAGGTGTTCTGTTGCGTGCATTTGCTGCCATATTTGCTAAAAACACACGATTTACTTTGCTTTGTTTTGCTATAAATATTTTAAGCTCGTCGGCCCATTTAGTTTTCCCCCATACACCGTCTAAATCAAAAAATATTGAGCTGTTAAGCAAGGCTTGTGGCTTTGGCTGGGCTATCCAGTCAGCAAATTGATCAAACCATTGTGAGCGAGTTTTACGCCATTTTTTAAACGACGCCATAATTTCTCCATCACAGTAGGTGTAACCACACTGCGCTAAGCCATCACAGACAAAATCGGCAATATTTTGAAAATACGCGTTATGTTTTTCATCGTCGTAACTATCATCTAAAATAAGCGCGTTATCTTGATCGGTTACAATAAGTTGCTCGTCGCGGGCCATTGAGCCCAGAGCAATAAAACAATAAGGCACAGGAGGCGGGCCAAACTTTTCTTCAGCTAATACAAGTAATCTTTGTTTAAATGTACGTCCTATAACAGCCATAGCGGTACCAATCATGTGTGAATTGGCATCTTCGTTAACCATACGTACAAATACATTGGGCAATTGGCGTGCATAATGCGCTAAATCCTCAATTGTTTGTTGAGCAAGTATGCCGCGTACAAGTAATAAGCTGCTTTGCGATTCGTAACGTAAAATATCAGAGAGGGAGATAACCCCTATTGGGCGTCTTTTTTGTACTACTGGTAAATGGTGTAAGTTGTCTCTAAGCATGGCCAGTACGGCTTCGAAAATATAGTCATTAGCATCTAAAAGCACTAAGTTAGTTGACATAATCTCTTTTGCTTGTGTGTTAAAAGCAAGTCCTTTAGCCACTACTTTGGAGCGTAAATCCCTATCGGTTATTATACCAACGACTTGTCCATCGTCTTCTTCTGGGTCATCATTTATTGGTTTATTTACATCGGTTACCAACACTGACGATACCGCCTCTTCGGTCATTAATTTAGCGATATCTTGTATTGTAGACGTTGCATCTACGGTAACTACATCTCTGTGAATTAATGATTTCACCTTCGCGGTTGTCAGGTCGTTGCCATCGGCTTGTTCAACAATAGCCTGATGTAAACGCACGTTACCGTCTGTTTCAAAGTAATCAGCAAACGCATCAAACTCATCACAGTAGCGATTAAACAGCTCAACATTTATGCAATAAACTAACGTATCTTCAAGAGCAGTTGCAGGAAAACGCACCTTACGGTTCATCAATAAACCCATTTGCCCAAATATACCCGCTGTAGCCAAACGATTGTAAAGCTCGCCATTTCGACGATACATTTCTACAGAGCCACTTCTAATTACGTACAAATCAGCTATGTCTTGGCCAAAACTCAAGATATCTGTTTTTGCTCTAAAATAAGCAACTTCTACTTGTTGAGCTAACTCATTAAGCGCTTTTTGAGGTAAATCATCAAAAGGAGGATGTTGTGCTAAAAATTGTGCGATTTCAACTTGTTCGGCTTGCATAAATCCCTTCCTGTACGCGCATTAAAATGACTAAATCTGTCTTGCAGATTAACATCATCATTAAGATGTTAAAACAATTACTGCACAATTTTAGGCACAAAAAAAGAGCCTAAATAGACTCTTTAAATGTAATGTTTATTGTAAAAATTTATTTACCGCGCTGAGCGTCTTTTTGGGCTTTTTTGGCTTCTTTACGTTGCTGTAAAACAGCTTGTGCCTCATTACCAATATGGCCTTCACCACGCGCTTGCGCTAATTCTATTTGCTTTTGGCGCTCCGCAAAACGTGCGCGTTGCTCATCAGTTACTTCTTCAATACAATGATGACAAGAGACACCTTCCATGTATTCAGGCTTTAACTTTTCTTCTTCTGTAATTGGCATACGACAGGCGTGGCATTGATCATAAGAGCCTTTTTGTAGGTCGTGATCAACCGCCACGCGATTATCAAATACAAAACATTCGCCTTCCCACATGGTTTCATCTTTTGGCACTTCTTCTAGGTATTTTAAAATACCGCCTTCAAGGTGATAAACTTCATCAAAGCCTTGCTCTTTCATGTAGGCTGTCGATTTTTCGCAGCGGATACCCCCCGTACAAAACATCGCTACTTTTTTATGTTTTTGTGGATCTAAGTTTTCTTTAGCCCACTGTGGAAATTCGCGAAAAGTTTTAGTATTTGGATCAACTGCATTTTGAAATGTACCAATTTCAATTTCGTAATCATTACGTGTATCAATCAAAATAACTTCAGGATCAGATATAAGTGCATTCCACTCATTTGGCTTTACATAGCTACCCACAACTTTTAGCGGATCTACGCCTTCAACGCCCATCGTTACAATTTCTTTTTTTAGCTTTACTTTAGTGCGGTAAAACGGGCATTCATCATCGTAAGATTCTTTTGTAACGATGTTTTTTAAATTTGGTTGTTTATCTAACCATGCTAATAAGTTGTCTATCCCTTCACGTTTTGCAGAAACAGTGCCGTTTATACCTTCGGCAGCGAGTAGTAAAGTACCGCGTACTTCATTTGCTTCCATCACTTCAAGCAACGGCTTACGGATAGCTTCAAATTCAGGTAACCCAACAAATTTATACAGCGCACATACTACAAAGTGATCGCCCGTTACATTATCTTTATGAACAACAGTCATTATATTTCCTATTTTGCCTTGTTAGCCAGTATTGGCGTTTACCGAATCGTAAATCCGGCGCATATGGGGCGCGTATTTTACGCTTTTTTGGATTAATTGCAAAAAATGCTGCTATAGAATGGTTTTTACTGTTAGCACCGCACCTCAGTAAGCTATAATGCGCCAATAAATTAATAGACTTAATTGCTCATTTTGGAGAAACACACATTGCAGTTTACTGATCTTGGGATTGATACACGCCTTGAAACACAATTAGCACATCAAGGGATCACCCAGCCCACCGATATTCAAGCGCATGCAGTGCCTACCGCACTTGCAGGGCATGACATTTTCGCTCAGTCTAAAACTGGGTCGGGCAAAACCTTAGCGTTTTTACTACCTGCAGTACAACGGGTGATGAAACAAAAGGCACTCAGTAAACGCGATCCTCGTGTACTTATTGTTGCGCCTACACGAGAGCTTGCAACACAAGTGTTCACACAACTTCGCTTATTAATTGCAGGTACAGCGATTAAAGCTGTGAAAATACTTGGCGGAGAAAACTTTAATGATCAAGTTAAAGCTCTGCGTAACGATCCACAATTTGTAGTCGCAACCCCAGGTCGTTTAGCGGATCACATTACACAACGCTCATTACAATTAAGCGGACTTGAATTACTTATTTTCGATGAAGCCGATCGTATTTTAGATTTAGGCTTTACCGAACAGTTAAAAATGATTAACGAGCAAGCGAATCACCGTTTGCGTCAAACATTACTGTTTTCTGCAACGCTGGATCACGCACAGGTAGATGCTCTATCTCGTAATTTATTAAAAAAACCAAAGCAAATTACGCTAAGTGCAGCTAATGAGCAGCACAGTGATATCACACAAACACTCTATTTAGCGGATCATCTAGATCACAAAGAGGCATTATTAGAACATTTTTTAAATCAAGATGATGTTGGTCAATGTATTATCTTTACAGCAACGCGCGCTGATACAAGCCGTTTAAGTGAAGCACTTAATGCTAAAGGATTTAAGTCGGTAGCACTTGCTGGTGATTTAACACAAAATAAACGCCTAGATATTATGGACTCGTTTAGTCGTGAGAATTTTAAAATATTGATCACAACGGATGTTGCCTCACGTGGTTTAGATTTGCTAAGCGTAACGCATGTAATTAACTTTGATTTACCAAAACATGCTGAAGAATATGTGCATCGCATTGGACGTACTGGGCGTGCAGGTTTTAAAGGAAGTGCGCTTTCGCTGGTAGGCCCTAAAGATTGGGCTAGCTATTTAGCCATAAAAGCATTTTTAAATGATGAGTTAAATTTTGCCAGCATTGATGGTTTAAAGGCAAAATTTAAAGGGATAAAAGAGAAAAAACCTGAATCTGTATTGAAAAAAGAAAAAACAGTTGTTGCAAAAAAACCACTATTTAAACGAAAAGCAAAACCTAAAAAACCATCAGCCCCAATTAAAGCACCCATGAATATTGATGGCGATACACCGATGCGCCGTAAAAAAAAGCCTGAGCAGGAATAATTATGAGTTACCTAGGAACAACACAAACCTTATTTGTAAAAGAAGTAAGCAATGAAGGTGCTTACCTTGATGGCCATGATTTAGGTGAAGTATTTTTACCAAAACAAGAAATAAAACATGAGCTTGAAGCTGGCGATAGTATTAGTGTATTTATCTTTTTAGACAATGCTAACTTAGCCACAGCGACAATTAAAAAGCCTCATGCACAAGTAGGTGAATACGCCCTACTACGCGTTAAAGAAATAAACAGTATTGGGGCATTTTTAGATTGGGGGCTTGAAAAAGATGTACTAACCCCGTTTAACGAACAAAAGCCACGCATGCAAGAAGGTCATTCATATTTAGTTCGTTTGTACCTTGATAATGCAAGCCAACGTATTTGT
The DNA here is from genome assembly GCF_014164085.1 of Pseudoalteromonas sp. SG45-5. Lineage (NCBI taxonomy): Bacteria > Pseudomonadati > Pseudomonadota > Gammaproteobacteria > Alteromonadales > Pseudoalteromonadaceae > Pseudoalteromonas > Pseudoalteromonas sp. SG45-5. Next base: position 20,167 of record NZ_JACJEM010000035.1, read on the forward strand.
GCATCAAACAATTTTAATCGTTTCCTATCTAAAGATGAGCCGCAATATACTCACTTACAAGAAGTGGATTTAATTGTTGCTGGCAAAACAGATATTGGCTATAAGGTATTAATTGAAGAATCGCACTTCGGTGTTGTATTTTACAATATGGTATTTAAAAGCTTATTTGTGGGCCAAAAGCTTAAAGGTTTCATTCAAAAAGTACGTGACGACGGAAAAATTGATGTCGTACTAGAAAAGCCTGGTATGGGAAAAGTAAGCGATCTTGGTGAAACTATTATGCAAAAGCTTAAGAATGAAGGGGGTGTGATCCCACTAGGCGATAAGTCTGATCCTGAAGCAATAAAAAAGATGTTTTCTACCAGTAAGGCTAACTACAAAAAAGCAATTGGTGGACTATTCAAGCAAGAATTAATAGATATTGAAGCAAAGTCAATTCGTTTGAAGTAATTTTTTACTGATAGAAGTTGAGTGGCCAACCACTCAACTTCTATCTTCACTCAATAATAAACTGCCTATTATTAAATTATTCTTTTACTTAGCCCATAATATATTTATACGGTAAGGTGCATTGCGTATATTGCTTTGAATAATCAATAACCTCTTCTTTAGTTTTTAAGTTCAAAGGTGCTAGACGAAAAATCCTACTTTCACAATCAGACTTCCTATCATCATGATTATTAACACATTCACGAGCACTAATGTTTTGAGAACTAAGGACATCTTCGTTTTTATAGCACAAGTGGTGTGCATAATCTGCCATAGTCTGTTTGAAATCAAAAATATTAACGGGGTAGCTCGCGATAACATCAGCAACTGTTAAAGCCTCAGAATCTATCTTCCCTGATAAATAATATTTGTTTACTGAGAAAGCCGCAACAGCAAAAATAACCACATAGAATAACAATTTCAAGACAAACCCTCACTACATATAAACAATATTTTGTAATATTAGAACCATATTTAGTAAGGATTTTAGCATCAATCAACTACTTTTGTTAATTTAATTAATCGAGCGATTAACATCATTAAGCACTTTTACAGGATCATTCGATTTTGTTATAGGTCGTCCAATAACAAGGTAATCACTTCCAGCATCAATCGCTTGTTTTGGTGTCATGATACGCTTTTGATCTCCTGCATCACTACCTTCCGGACGAATACCTGGCGTAACCAATTTAAATTTATCACCAAGTTCAACTTTAAGCACTTTTGCCTCTTGTGCTGAACAAACTATGCCATCAAGCCCTGCTTCTTTTGCAAGCCGAGCTAAGTAAATGACTTGTTCCTGCGGGGATTTTTCAATACCTAAACGTTTGAGTTCTTTTTCATCCATGCTTGTTAAAACAGTCACAGCAATAAGCAAAGGCGCTTTATCACCAAACTGCTCTAAAGCAAGTTTAGCTTTATGCATCATTTCAAAACCACCTGATGCATGTACATTAACCATCCATACACCCATTTTTGCGGCTGCAGTGACAGCTTTAGCTACAGTATTAGGAATGTCATGAAATTTTAGATCTAGAAACACATCAAAACCTAAATCAATTAATTCTTTAACAAAAGCAGGACCGAAATAGGTAAACATCTCTTTACCGACTTTAAGACGGCAAGTATCAGGAGAAAGTTGTTTAACAAAATTTAGGGCAATTTGCTGATCATCGTAATCTAATGCAATGAGAATTTTTTTTGAATGTTCGAAAGACATAACTATCCTAATGTATGGCAATAAAGTAATTATATAAATAGATCTAATAAAATAGTTTTAGCGGGTAATTTTGGGTGTCGATAAAGTAAATTTATACAAGCTTACTTTATAAAAATTAAAATCAGTAAACACATGGCTTAATTTGCTAAAATACTCATCTTTTAAATCCGTTATTAAGGGGGGTTATTAAAATCCATCTAACCCTCTACTCGGAACAATGGTTTCCCAATGTTTACAAGAAGGGCAATTCCAATAAATTGTATAGCTAGTAAAGCCGCAATGCTGACATTGAAAGTCAGGTTTAGTCGCAATGTATGAAGTAACAAGTTTATCAATCTGCTCTAAAACTTCTTTCGTGTTTTTATTTTGATCAGCCATCAATTGCAGCAAAAAACTAAAACCGCGAATTGTTGGTTGTCGTTTTAAACTATCAGTTAAAAACTCAAATGCTTGCTCTGTAAAACCTTGTTCTAATAAAGCCTGACAATGTTTTATTTTTATTAATACGCCACCTTTTTCTAATAAGTCATTTACTAGCTCATGAAATTGGTGAGTTAGGTTAAGTTGTTTGTAACTGTGTGCGAGTCTATCAATAAATAGCGGGGCAAATAACGTAAATTGAGTAACGAGTTCTCGCCAATAATAAATGGCTTTAACGTAATCCTCATTTGTATAAGCAGATAAACCTAATTCGTAAAGAGGACGAACAGCTTTATAATTTAAACTAATCGCTTTTCTCATTAATTGTGGGGTGTTATCAGCTAAGGCTGATTCACAATAAAAATTTGCGATCGCTTTAAATTGTTGTTCTTTTGAAAATAATTCGCTGTGGGCCTCAAACATGTTGATGCCTTTTTCCCATTCACGAGTTTGCGAATATAAAGTAATAATAGGTTCGAGAGCTTCAACATGCCCTGCTTTTACTAACCAAACTAGATGCTCCTCAGCACCGTCAAGCAAACCTGCCATAATATAATCTTCGGCGAGTTCTAATCTGCTTGTAGCTGCTTGTTGTTCATTTAAGCTTGGATGTTTTAGAAGAAGTTCATGAATTTTTATCGCTCGATCTAACTCACCTCGACGACGAAACATGGTGGCAAGCGTAGAATAATGTTCAACTGAATCAGCAGAAACTTCGAGTAGATTAATTAGGTGCTCTAAACCTTGATCTTCTTCTCTATCAAGTAAAAATTTTAAACCTTTACTATACTCAGAAGTGATCTGACGGTTAAGTTGATGAGCTTGGTTTTTAGCGCTATTTTTACCCATCACCCAGCCGTAACCGGCTGCTACAGGTAATAATAAAAACAAAAGCTCAATCATGGTTAGGTGTCTTTATTACTAGCAAGCTTTTTTTTGTCTTTTTCAGGCGCTAATTGTTTTTTTAACCGATAATTTTGCCATTTTAATTGTGAGAACAATTTAAAACAAATAAAACAACCGATTACAACACCTAACAAAAAGCAGATACTTATGATTACAGCTAAAGGTAATGTATTACTGGCAATTATATAATTAATTTGTACTAGCTGTGGATTTTGAGAACCCAATACAAAAGCACTAATAAGGCATAGTGCAACCAGAATAATTTTTAATACCTTAAACAAGTAACTACTCCAATAAATTAGTTAACTAGGCAATACTTTCATTTACGCGGTCGCGTAATTCTTTACCCGGTTTAAAATGAGGAACATGCTTACCGTCTAACTCAACTGTATCGCCAGTCTTAGGATTACGACCTGTGCGAGGAGCGCGGAAATGCAAAGAGAAACTACCAAAACCTCTGATCTCTATACGATCTGAAGTAGATAATGAGCCGGCCATTTGTTCAAGAATTTCTTTTACAGCATTCTCAACATCTTTCACTGGAACGTGCGCGTGTTGTTCCGCAAGTGTTTCTATCAATTCTGACTTAGTCATAGCGTTTCCTTAAAAAGAGATATAGGAAGGGCAAAAAATGCCCTTCCAACTAAAAACTAATTATATATTAGTCTTTTTGTGCATTTGCGAAAGCAGCTGCCATTGCGTTTTCAAACACTGGCTCTTCTTTCTTAAGCTTCTCTATTACTTCTTTCTCTTCTGCTTCGAAAAGAGCTTTAACAGATAAACTTAAAGTGCGGTTCTTGCGATCAACACCAACATATTTCACTTCAATTTCGTCGCCAACAGAAACAACAGTAGTTGCATCTTCAACGCGCTCTTGAGCGATATCAGCTACACGAATGTAACCTTCAACGCCTTCGATAAGTTCAACAGTTGCGCCTTTAGCATCAACTTCAGTCACTTTACCCTTAACAATAGCACCTTTTTTGTTTGCATCAAGGTAGTTATTGAATGGGTCAGCTTCGATTTGTTTAACACCTAGAGAGATACGTTCACGCTCTGGGTCAACTTGTAATACGATAGCAGTGATTTCGTCGCCTTTCTTGAATTCACGTACAGCGTCTTCGCCAGGTGTATTCCAAGAAATGTCTGAAAGGTGTACAAGACCGTCAATACCACCGTCAAGACCGATAAAGATACCGAAGTCAGTGATTGATTTGATCTTACCAGTAACTTGATCGCCTTTGTTTTGTAGACGAGCAAATTCCTGCCAAGGATTAGCAATACATTGCTTAAGACCAAGAGAAATACGACGACGTTCTTCGTCAATTTCTAGAACCATAACTTCAACAGTGTCACCTAGTGATACAACTTTTGAAGGATGGATGTTCTTGTTAGTCCAATCCATTTCAGAAACGTGTACTAGACCTTCAACGCCTTCTTCGATTTCCACGAAACAGCCGTAATCTGTAAGGTTAGTAACACGACCAGAAAGTTTAGAACCTTCTGGGTAACGACCAGCGATAGCTGCCCATGGATCTTCACCAAGCTGTTTAAGGCCTAGAGATACACGAGTTTTATCTTTGTCGAATTTAAGAACTTTAACTGCGATTTCGTCGCCAACATTAACGATTTCTGAAGGGTGCTTAACACGCTTCCACGCCATATCAGTAATGTGTAGTAGACCATCAACACCACCAAGATCAACGAATGCACCGTAGTCAGTAAGGTTCTTAACGATACCTTTAACTTCTTGACCTTCAACAAGGTTAGCAAGAAGCTCTTCACGTTCTTGTGAGTTTTCTGATTCGATAACTGCACGACGTGAAACAACAACGTTGTTACGTTTTTGATCAAGCTTGATTACTTTAAATTCAAGCTCTTTGCCTTCAAGGTGAGTTGTGTCACGTACTGGACGAACATCAACAAGTGAACCAGGTAGGAAAGCACGGATTGAATCAACTTCAACAGTGAAACCGCCTTTAACTTTACCGTTGATAACACCAGTAACAGTCTCTTGCTCTTCACATGCTTTCTCAAGACGGATCCACGCTTCGTGACGCTTCGCTTTCTCACGAGAAAGGATAGTTTCACCGAAACCGTCTTCAATTGCATCTAGTGCAACATCTACTTCGTCGCCTACAGCAACTTCAAGTTCACCAGCAGCATTTTTGAACTGCTCTGCAGGGATAGCACTTTCTGATTTAAGACCAGCATCTACAAGTACAATGTTATTCTCGATAGAGATTACTGTACCTTTAACGATAGAGCCTTGCTCTGCTTCAAAACCCTTTAAGCTTTCTTCAAATAACTGCGCAAAATTTTCTGACATACGAATATACGTCTCATATATTAATACCAATAAGCAACCATGCTGCATGGGGTTGTTAAAATAGCACTGGCATCCTGCTGGTGCATAAAATGTGTTTTAGCTTCGTTTAGGAAGCTTACCTTCAGAGATAGCAATGTCTAATAAAGTTATAACTTTATCAAACACTTGCTGAGCATTGAGTTCGCTAGTATCGAGCTCTATGGCATCCTCCGCAGGTACAAGCGGCGCAACCGCACGATTCATATCGCGCTCATCACGATCTTGAATGTCTTGTAATAGACCACTCAGTGTAACATCAAGACCGCGCGTATTCAACTCAACAAAACGTCTGCGCGCACGCTCTTGTGCACTTGCTGTTAAATAAATTTTTAACGGTGCATCTTGAAAAACCACAGTGCCCATATCACGACCATCGGCAATTAAGCCATTTTCACTGCGAAATGCACGCTGGCGGCGCAATAATGCTTCACGAACACGAGGTAACGCAGCTACTTTTGACGCAGCTGACCCGACTTCTTCATTACGAATAGTGGTTGTTACATCTTCGCCTTCTAAAATAACTTTTCCAGCATTAGTTTGGCTATCCACCAAAAACTGTACATCTAAGTTTGCAGCGAGCGGCACAAGTGCCTCTTCATTGTCTAATGCTATTTGATGATGAAGTGCTGCAAGGGATAATACGCGATAAATTGCACCGCTATCCAATACATCCCATCCCAACTTTTCGGCTAACAAGCGACAAACAGTTCCTTTACCTGAACCACTTGGGCCATCAACGGTGATCACGGGCATTAATAACGCCTGCATTTAAACCTCCTGCAATGCACACCTAAATAAACCGCGATATTATACGTCAGTTATTAAAATATATCTGCTATTAGTGTGTAACTTTTTATAAATAGTTATAACAGTCCTATTCACTCACTGATGCTAATACATTGAAAAATGTAGGAAATGTTTTATAGGTACACTTCGGATCATTAATCGTTATAGGCTTTCCACCAACGGCTACCATAGCAAAACACATTGCAATGCGGTGATCATCGTAAGTGTCTATTGCTACATCGTTGAAGTGTTTAGGCGGTGTAATTTCTATAAAGTCGTGTCCCTCTACTACCTCAGCACCAACCTTTCTAAGCTCAGTTGCCATTGCGTGTAGCCTGTCTGTTTCTTTTACACGCCAGTTATAAATATTACGGATAGCAGTTGGACCTTTTGCAAAAAGCGCCACTGTTGCAAGAGTCATAGCAGCATCAGGAATTGTATTGGCGTCAATATCTACGCCTTTTAGCTCGCCTTTACGTACAACAAGTCGCTCATCATACCAATCGATTTTGGCACCGACTTGCTCCATGACTTTAGCAAAACCAATATCCCCTTGGACCGATTTAGCACCTACTCCTTTAATTTCAATTTCGCCACCAGCAATCGCTGCTGCTGCCACGAAATAAGAAGCAGAAGATGCATCGCCTTCAACCATAATACGTTCAAGCGATTGATACTGTTGACCACCTTTAACTTTAAACGTTGCATAATCACTGTGTTCAACATTCACACCAAAACGTGCCATTACATCAAGGGTAATATCAATATAAGGCTTAGAGACTAACGTCCCTTTAATTGTAATTTGTGTATCACCATTAAATAACGGTGCAGCCATTAACAAAGCGGTCAAAAACTGACTTGAAATACTGCCATCAATTTCAACATCACCACCTTTTATTTGACCACCTACAATTTTAAGTGGTGGGTAGTCTTTGTGTTTTGTATAAGTAACATCACCACCAAGCGCTTGTAGAGCATCAACCAAGTGCCCTATCGGACGCTCTTCCATACGTGGCTCGCCAATTAGCTCATACTCACCAGCAACGGCAGCAAGCACAGCCGTTAAAGGTCTGTAAGCAGTACCCGCATTACCTAAAAACAACGGCTCACTAGGCGTTTTAAATACACCACCAACGCCCTCAACCGTTGCAACTGTTCGCTCATTGTTTAAAGTAACATTTACACCTAATAACTTTAAAGCGCCCAACATATGACGAATATCATCACTATCGAGCAAATTTTCAACAACGGTTGTACCATTTGCAAGTGCTGCAAGTAACAAAATACGGTTAGATAAACTTTTTGAGCCTGGTAATGTCACGCTGCCGTTTACACGAGAAATAGGGTCTAAACGAAGTTGCTCCATTAACTGTGCTCCTTTGCAAATGCGTCCATAAAACTAACAAGTGCTTGAACACCCTCTAGTGGCATCGCATTATAAATACTCGCGCGCATACCGCCTACAATTCGATGCCCTTCAAGTGCAAGCAAACCCGCATCATTAGATTGAGCTACAAACTTATCATTTAAGCTTTCATCAACAAGCCAAAATGGAACGTTCATACGTGAACGACAATGCTTAGCTACTTTATTTGTATAAAAGCTCGATCCATCAATAAAATCATAAAGTAGCTGCGCTTTAGCTATGTTCTGAACTTCCATGGCTTTTACGCCACCATTTAGCTCTAACCATTCAAATACTTCAGCCGCTAAGTACCACGCAAAGGTGGGAGGTGTATTAAACATGCTGCCTTGTTTTGCTTCCAAGGCGTAATCTAAAATACCGGGTTTAGGAAGACCTTCACGCTCAAGTAATGTTTTACGAACAATAACAATCGAAATGCCCGATGGGCCTATGTTTTTTTGTGCGCCGGCATAAATTAAGTCAAATTTATTTACGTCTATTTCGCGCGATAAAATAGTCGATGACATATCAGCAACAATTGGTGCAGTTGGATGACTCGGCACATCAAAAATCTCTAGGCCATCTACCGTTTCGTTAGGGCAATAGTGAATGTAAGATACATCTTCAGGTAAAACCCAATCAGCAACCTGTTTAATCGAAAACTCACCATTTACATCGTTACGAACATCAATTGAAAGCGTTTTGGTAAATTTGTTAGCTTCATCCGTTGCACTTTTTGACCACACGCCATTTTCACAATAAACAGCAGTTTTGCCATCTTGGTGTAAATTTAATGGCACGGCGCTAAACTGGCCACGACCGCCACCGTGCATAAATAGCACTTCGTATTCGTCACTAATGTTCATCAAGCGTCTAAGGCTTGCCTCACATTTTGCAGTTAATGCTAAAAACTCTTTGCTGCGATGACTCATTTCCATTACAGAAACACCTAGGTCTTGCCAATCTAGAAACTCTTTTTGCGCTTTTTTCATAACCGCTTGCGGTAGCATAGCCGGTCCCGCACAAAAATTATATTTACTCATTACCTTTGCCTCATTCCAGTAATTTAACGACTATGCATGAACCTATAATATCCATCCACTCAATCTCACGATTTTAATGAATAAATATAATCTCATACACTGTTAATTTTTTTCAACAACATTAAAAAAAGCGGCCAAGGCCGCTTTTTCAATCTCAATTATTCTGAAGGAGGATTATCATCCGCTACTTCATCAACAACTGTATCTACTGTTTCAACGTCTTCAATATCAACCAAGTCACTTTGAGTAACTTCAATCTCTTCTATACGTTGTAAACCAACTACTTGCTCTTCGTCAATAGTTCTGATCAAAATAACACCTTGGGTGTTACGTCCAACCGTAGAAACTTCATTAACACGAGTACGTACTAAGGTACCACGATTCGAAATAATCATTATTTCATCGTTGTCGTCAACTTGCACAGCACCAACAACAGCACCGTTACGTTCACTCACCTTAATTGATACAACACCCTGTGTTGCACGACTCTTCGATGGGTAATCTTCAAGTTGTGTACGCTTACCGTAACCATTTTCAGTTACCGTTAAAATAGCACCGTCAGTTTTTGGTACAATTAACGATACTACGCGTTGCTCGTCTGGCATTTTAATACCACGAACACCCGTAGCAGTACGACCCATTGGGCGAACACCTTTGAAGCGAATCTCAGGGTTACCTTCTTCGTCTAATACTGGGTTACCGTTTTCATCAACAACTGTTGTTTCTTCAGCTTCTTTAAAGCGCACAACTTTACCTGCATCAGTGAACAACATAATTTCGTTGCTACCATCGGTAATATCAACCCCAATCAAGCTATCGCCATCATTTAAGTTAACAGCAATAATACCGCTTGCACGTTGACGACTGTAAGCCGTTAATGGTGTTTTCTTAACTGTACCAAATGCTGTTGCCATAAAGATGTATTTATCTTCTGCGTACTCGCGTACTGGCAATATAGCAGTAATACGTTCATCAGCTTCAAGTGGTAACAAGTTAACAATTGGCTTACCGCGCGCTGCACGACTTGCCAGTGGTAACTGATATACTTTAAGCCAATATAAACGACCGGCCGTAGAGAAACATAAAATAGTATCGTGCGTATTTGCAACGAGTAGACGTTCAATGAAATCTTCATCTTTCATCTTCGTTGCTGATTTACCTTTACCACCACGGCGTTGTGCTTCGTAATCAGACAATGCCTGATATTTCACATAACCTTCGTGAGAAAGTGTGACGACAACGTCTTCTTCCGTAATTAAGTCTTCAAGGCTGATATCGTGAGCTGCGGCATTAATTTCTGTACGACGTTCATCGCCGTATTGTGCTTTAATTTCAACTAACTCATCACGAATAACTTCCATTAAACGCTCTGGTGTTGCCAAAATATATAAAAGCTCAGCAATTAAATCTAATAATGTTTGGTATTCACTAAGGATTTTTTCATGCTCAAGACCTGTTAGCTTATGTAAACGTAAGTCTAAGATAGCTTGGGCTTGTTGCTCAGAAATAAAGTACTGACCATCACGAATACCTAAATCGGCAGCAAGCCAATCTGGGCGTGCAACATTATCTTCGCCTGCTTTTTCAAGCATAGCTTGTACATTACCTAATTCCCACGAACGTGCTGTTAGAGCAATTTTAGCTTCAGCAGGCGTGGGGGACTTGCGAATAAGTTCGATAATAGGGTCAATGTTTGCAAGTGCAATAGCTAAGCCTTCTAGCATGTGTGCACGGTCGCGCGCTTTGCGTAAATCAAAAACAGTACGGCGAGTTACTACTTCACGACGGTGAATAATAAACTCTTCAAGCATTTCTTTTAGATTAAAACACTTAGGTTGGTTATTAATTAAAGCAACCATGTTCATACCAAATACAGTTTGTAACTGAGTTTGTGCATATAAGTTATTTAAAATAACTTCGCCTACGTCACCACGTTTGATCTCAATAACGATACGCATACCGTCTTTATCGGATTCATCACGAAGTGCACTAATGCCCTCAATTTTTTTATCTTTAACAAGCTCGGCAATTTTTTCAATTAGACGTGCTTTATTAACTTGATACGGAATTTCGTGCACTATAATTGTTTCACGACCGGTTTTTTCGTCTGTTTCAATCTCTGCACGTGCACGCATGTACACTTTACCACGGCCAGTTTGGTAGGCTTGCTCTATGCCTTTTTTACCGTTGATAATCGCAGCTGTAGGGAAATCAGGACCCGGAATGTAATCCATTAACTCAGTAATCGTTAAATCAGGATTCAAAATAAGTGCTAAACACCCATTCACAACTTCAGTTAGATTGTGAGGTGGTATGTTTGTTGCCATACCTACAGCTATACCCGATGAACCGTTTACTAATAAGTTAGGAACTTTTGTCGGTAAAACGTCTGGGATTTGCTCTGTGCCATCGTAGTTAGGAACGAAATCAACCGTTTCTTTGTCAAGATCGGCTAATAATTCATGCGACATTTTTGCCATACGTACTTCTGTATAACGCATTGCTGCTGCTGAATCACCATCAACCGAACCGAAGTTACCTTGACCATCGACTAACATGTAACGAAGTGAAAATGGCTGCGCCATGCGTACTATCGTGTCGTAAACTGCACTATCGCCGTGTGGATGGTACTTACCGATTACGTCACCGACAACACGTGCCGATTTTTTGTAAGGCTTGTTCCAATCATTACTAAGCTCGTTCATTGCAAACAAAACGCGGCGGTGAACAGGTTTTAAACCATCACGTACGTCTGGTAATGCACGTCCTACAATTACGCTCATCGCGTAATCTAAGTAGGAGTTTTTTAACTCGTCTTCAATATTGACCGGCTGAATGCCATGGGCGAAATCAGTCATTGATATCACATTCCTTCAGTATTTGCTCTCAACAACCCAGTATTAGGCATCAAGAGTATTTGTTATTATTACTAACAGCTATGCTATCACAATTAATTTTAATTTACAGGCGCAAAACTTTGCGATTTATCAATTTTGCCCTATATAATGGCCTCAGATTGACGAGGAAGTATTTTATGACCGAACATCAAAATGTAGATCACGCAGAAATAGCAAAATTTGAAGCCATCGCAGAGCGTTGGTGGGATTTAGAGGGAGAGTTTAAACCTCTTCACGAAATTAACCCGTTACGTTTAGACTTTATAGCGCATAAAACCCAAGGTCTGTTTGATAAAGACACACTCGATGTTGGCTGTGGCGGCGGTATTCTAAGCCAAAGTATGGCGCGTATGGGTGCAAAAGTGACGGGTATCGATATGGGTCAGGAGCCCTTAACTGTTGCTAAATTGCATAGTCTAGAAACCGGTGTAAATGTAGAATACATTAAAGTGCCTGCAGAAGAGTTTGCAACACAGCGCCCTGCTCGCTTTGATGTGATCACCTGCATGGAAATGCTAGAGCACGTTCCAGACCCTGCTTCTATTATTCATGCCGTAGCCGCACTTGCAAAACCAGGCGCAGATGTGTTTTTTTCAACTTTGAACAAAACACCTAAGGCCTACTTATATGCGATTGTTGGCGCCGAAAAGCTGCTGAAAATGGTGCCTGAGGGTACACATGACCATAAAAAGTTTATAAAACCTGCGCAACTGATTGCATGGGCTGAGCAAGCCGGTTTAAAGGTACGTGCAAGTGCGGGGTTATCATATAATCCATTATCAAAACAATATACACTTAACACAGATGTAAGCGTAAATTACATTCTACACTTTGAGAAGTTAGCCTAATGGCGAACTCTCATTTACCTCATATAGAGTACGACGCATTTTTGTTTGATTTAGATGGCACCCTACTCGATACCGCCGACGACTTAGGTGCTGCGCTAAATGCGGTACTTCGCGCACAACAAATGGATGAAGTAACAAGCGATGTATACCGTCTCGCAGCCTCTAATGGAGCGGGTGCACTGTTAGCTGCAGGTTTTAAAGATAAATGGCCTGAGCAGCCACAGGCAGAACTTATAAAACAACTGCTTGATGAATACGCGGCCAGCATAGCAAAACACACCACGTGTTTTAAAGGCGTAGAATCTTTACTTATCGCGCTTGATCAAAAAAAGATCAAGTGGGGGATCATGACCAACAAACCAGGATTTTTAACCGATCCTTTGGTGGCAGCAATCCCCGCTTTAAAAAACGCCAGCGTAGTCATAAGTGGCGATACCTTGGCTGAGGCCAAACCATCACCGCTACCACTACTACATTGTGCAAAGCTTATGGCAGTAAAACCAAACCGTTGTTTGTACATTGGTGATGCACAGCGTGATATACAAGCAGGTAAAGCTGCAGGTATGCACACCGCCACAGCACTTTGGGGTTACATACCCAACAATGAAGAAGCATTAAGCTGGAAAGCTGATTTTAACTGGCAAAGTCCAATTGATGTTTTTAACCATATATAGTGCCATGTTAATTTATAAACACTATATATTGTGATTTAGTCAGTTTTTAGTCAAAGTCTGCTGATAAAAAACTCAGTTACAATTTATTTTTTAAAAGCGCAAATTTAGTAGATCATTAGTTGATTTTTAGAAATTTCAACTTCACCTAATGATCAAAGGTTAATGCTTACTAACACAAGTGTGTTATCCCAAAGTTATCCACAAATAGGGGCAATTATGTCCCTTGCAAAACGACTCAGACCACACTATCTTGTGATCTCTAAATTGAACAACACCAGATATTGTGGCCAAATGTTATTCAATTAAATTCATCAATTTGGTGAAACTTATAATAAATGAGTGCTCCTGCTGTAATTTAAGGAGTACAACATTGGTCAAAATACTAAATCCCCAAGGAATACAGGCAAAGCTATGAACCAACTGTTATCTGTAAGCAAACGTGACGGCCGTAAAGAGCCACTTGATCTTGATAAGATCCATCGCGTTATTGAATGGGCCGCCGAAGGTTTAAATAACGTCTCGGTTTCACAAGTTGAATTAAAATCTCACATTCAATTTTACGATGGTATCCGCACTAAAGACATCCACGAAACCATTATTAAAGCTGCCGCAGATCAGATTTCAAAAGAATCGCCAGATTATCAGTACCTATCAGCGCGTTTAGCTGTATTTCATTTACGTAAAAAAGCGTATGGCCAATTTGAGCCACCGCGTTTATTTGATCACGTAACTAAAATGGTTGGCGATAAGCGCTACGATGCACATTTACTTGCTGATTACACAGAGCAAGAATTTGATGAACTAGATGAATACCTTGATCACTCACGCGATCTAAATTTTAGTTACGCGGCTGTTAAGCAACTTGAAGGTAAATACCTCGTTCAAAACCGTGTAACGGGCGAGATATACGAAAGCGCGCAGTTTTTATATATTTTAGTCGCCGCAAGTCTATTTGCAGACTACCCACGTGAAACACGCGTTTCGTACATTAAGCGTTTTTACGATGCCGTATCGTTGTTCAAAATTTCATTACCTACGCCTATTATGGCAGGTGTACGTACTCCTACTCGTCAGTTTAGCTCATGTGTATTAATAGAGTGTGGTGATAGCCTTGATTCAATCAATGCAACATCCTCTGCCATTGTTAAGTACGTATCACAACGTGCAGGTATTGGTATAAATGCAGGTCGAATTCGTGCGCTAGGTAGTCACATCCGTAACGGTGAAGCTTATCACACTGGCTGTATTCCTTTTTATAAGCACTTTCAAACGGCTGTTAAAAGCTGTTCGCAAGGTGGTGTACGTGGCGGCGCTGCAACATTATTCTACCCGCTTTGGCACTTAGAAGTAGAAAACCTACTGGTTCTTAAAAATAACCGTGGTGTAGATGACAACCGTGTTCGTCACCTAGATTACGGCGTACAATTTAATAAATTAATGTATTCTCGTTTAATTAAAGACGATTACATTACGTTATTTAGCCCATCCGATGTGCCAGGCCTTTACGATGCATTTTTTGAAGACCAAGCGGAATTTGATGCGCTTTACGTAAAATACGAACAAGATGAGTCTATTCGTAAAAAACGCATTAAAGCCATTGAGCTTTTCTCTATGTTTGCGCAAGAGCGTGCAAGTACAGGTCGTATTTATTTACAAAATGTGGATCACTGTAATACACACAGCCCGTTCATTGCTAAAGTTGCGCCTATTCGCCAATCTAACTTATGTTTAGAAATTGCATTACCAACCAAGCCACTTAATAACGTAAATGACGAAGAAGGCGAAATTGCCCTTTGTACACTGTCTGCGTTTAACTTAGGTGCAATAGAATCACTTGATGAGCTTGAAGAGCTAGCTGAGCTTGCGGTGCGTGCCCTTGATAACTTACTTGATTTCCAAGACTACCCAGTACCGGCTGCTAAAAATGCAACTATGGGTCGTCGAACGTTAGGAATAGGTGTCATTAACTACGCATATTACCTAGCTAAAAACGGTAAACGTTATTCTGATGGCAGCGCAAATGCACTGACTCACAAAACATTTGAAGCGATTCAATATTACCTAATGAAGGCATCTAACGAACTTGCTAAAGAGCGTGGTGCATGCCCTAAATTTAACGAAAC
This sequence comes from Pseudoalteromonas sp. SG45-5, assembly GCF_014164085.1. NCBI lineage: Bacteria > Pseudomonadati > Pseudomonadota > Gammaproteobacteria > Alteromonadales > Pseudoalteromonadaceae > Pseudoalteromonas > Pseudoalteromonas sp. SG45-5. The sequence goes on from NZ_JACJEM010000035.1 coordinate 35,345, forward strand.
AACGTACTCACAAGGTATAATGCCAACCGATACGTATAAACGTGATTTAGATAAAATTTGTGATGAGCCACTTCATCTTGATTGGGATACACTACGTGCAAATATTAAAGAGCACGGTATGCGTAACTCAACACTAAGTGCGTTAATGCCATCAGAAACATCGTCGCAAATCTCTAATGCAACAAATGGTATTGAGCCACCACGTGGCCATATTAGCGTTAAAGCAAGTAAAGACGGCATTTTAAAACAAGTGGTACCTGAGTACGAGCGTTTAAAAGATAACTACGAATTACTGTGGGATATCCCATCAAACGATGGTTACTTACAACTTGTGGGCATAATGCAAAAATTTGTTGACCAAACAATATCAGCAAACACAAATTATGATCCAAATAAATTCGAAGGCGGTAAAGTACCTATGCAAGTCTTGTTAAAAGACTTACTGAGCGCGTACAAACTAGGTGTTAAAACCTTGTATTACCACAATACACGCGATGGTGCCTCAGATTCACAAGAAGATACTCCTGACGTGGAAGATGACGATTGTGAAGGCGGCGCGTGTAAAATATAACTGCTGATTTTAATTTTAAGCGGGCATCTAGCCCGCTTTTTCTGATAGTTTTTTGAGTGATAAACATGTCTTATACTACTTTTAGCCGAAACCATAATAATCAAATGCAAGAGCCAATGTTTTTTGGCCAAACTGTAAACGTATCTCGTTATGATCAACAAAAATACCCTATTTTTGAAAAATTAATTGAGAAGCAACTATCTTTCTTTTGGCGTCCTGAGGAAGTAGATGTAAGTAAAGACCGTTTAGACTTTCAAGCTTTACCTGATCACGAAAAGCACATATTTTTAAGTAACTTAAAATATCAAACGTTACTTGATAGCGTGCAAGGGCGTTCGCCAAACGTAGCCCTACTACCTATCGTATCGCTACCAGAACTTGAAACGTGGATAGAAACATGGGCGTTTAGTGAAACAATTCATAGCCGCTCGTACACGCATATTATTCGTAACGTAACGCAAGCGCCTGAACTTATTTTTGATGACATTGTTAGCAACGATAAAATTAGCGAACGTGCTGATGCGGTAACTAAATACTACGACGACTTAATCAACTCTGTATCGCTTTATAATTTATACGGTGAAGGCAAACACGAGATTAATGGTAAAACTGTTCTCGTGAATTTGTTTGAGCTTAAAAAGAAACTTTACCTCGCTATGATGTCGGTAAACATTCTTGAAGCGATTCGCTTTTACGTAAGCTTTGCATGTTCGTTTGCGTTTGCTGAGCGTGAGCTGATGGAAGGTAACGCTAAAATCATCAAGCTTATTGCGCGCGATGAAGCACTACACCTTTCGGGCACTCAGCATATTCTAAACATTATGCAAGACGGTAAAGACGACCCAGAAATGGCGATTGTTGCTGCCCAATGCCGCGACGAAGCAATCAAAATGTTTGTAGAAGCCGCAGAGCAAGAGAAAGAATGGGCAGAATACCTATTCAAAGACGGCTCAATGATTGGTTTAAATAAACATATTCTATGTCAGTACGTTGAATACATCACCAATGCGCGTATGACTGCGATTGGTTTACCAGCACAATTTGAAAACAACAGTAACCCTATTCCATGGATAAACTCATGGCTTGTTTCTGATAACGTTCAGGTTGCACCGCAAGAAGCCGAAATAAGCTCATACCTTGTTGGTCAAATAGACTCTCAAGTTGATGCCTCAGAATTTGGTGACTTTGATTTATAATGAGTGACAGTACAACTGCAAGTATAACTCTTGCACAAAGCAGCCAGCGTATAGAATTTAATACTGGCTGCCCTTCTCTTTTACACTGCTTAGAATCTAAAAAAATAGACGTTGCATTTCAATGCCGTGAAGGCTATTGCGGTGCGTGCAGGGCTATTTTGGTATCCGGTAACGTTGAATATAATGAAGAGCCACTAGCGTTTGTCCGCGAAGGCGAGATCCTCCTATGCTGCTGTAAACCCAACGGTAATATAAGCATTAACTTAAAGTAATACCAATTCGCTTGATTAAGTGGTCTACTTTGAGGTAAGAAAGTCATATCAACAACAAGGCTGAAATTTTAACGCCGTTAGCGTCAGGCTTTATTTCTCTAATTGATTACGTAACCTGAGCTCTGGTTAAGAAATTTACTAACATATTGAACCATAATGATATTTAAATTTATTTTTCTCTAGAGCCTGTTGACCTTTCAGGATTAAAATTTGTTCAATCTAGGGGCGATTTAATCGCGGCGTGAGGTTTGTAACCTAGTGGGCTAAGTAAAAACCGAGCAACAAAGAGTTAATTGCCCCTAGGCAGAGCCCTTCGGGCAGCGCATGTTTGGCATTTATGCTGCGTTATCGCCTATTTATGGGGAATAACCACACTACATAGGCTCTGCCTTGCTTAAATACCAAACAGTCTGCTGCAAATTTAACCTCGAAAGATAAACAGGCCCTAGCCAGAGATTCTCAGTGAAAACATGGCGAATTTATGCGTCAATAGCGGACCTATTGCAAGTAAATTCAACGCAGTTAGCGCTGAAAATAGCTGCTCGAGATAGATTTATTATCCAGAGTTCAGGTTACGTATATTTAAAGCATTAAAAAAGGCGCTTAAAAAGCGCCTTGCTAACAAGTATGTGTGCTTAAAACATATCTTGATAGGAGTTTGTTGTACTAAACGTAATTGCTTTTTCAAAGCCTGGTAACTGAATACTTTGCTCGTCTATTACAATATCGTTGTCGTCAATAAGTCCATCGCCAAAGCGATAAATAAGTTCGTACTGGCCTAAATCTGCTTGTGTTTGATACGTTTTCTGCGAAGCTCTAACCACACTATTTTTCTGAGTGTAGCTAGTCATAACGTCACCACCATGGCGCTTAGCGAGCATTTTCATTGTTACTTTTGGAGAAAGTACGGTCGCTGTTGCATTGTTACCGCCAAAGCCTTTTGAATTTATAAAAGCAATATCCATATCAGCGCATTCGTAATGGCTATTACGAATATCAAGATGATCGCTATAAACGTCGTCTGCTACTTTATCTATTGTGGTAATACCTGGCATAATATTGTGGCTAAATACACCCAAAGCAATCGCTAACTGATCGCCACTTGCAGGGGCAATAGTATGGCCAACGTATGCTTTTGGTGCTGTCACTTTCCAATTATCAATAGCAAACGTTTGTGCCACTTTATGATATATAAGTGACTCTGTTACACGATTTTGCGGAGTACTCGAACCATGCGCTAAAATAAAGCTACGTTCTTGCAGTGCTTCTTTACCTAATAAGCTACTAGCAAGTGCGGCTGATTTTGCCATTGTAATATAGTTACCTGGTCCTGGTGATGTAATCGACTTCTTAACGCCATCTGCATTTACAAACACATCAGGTACGCAGCCCATAATATCAGCGCCCAACTCAAGGGCTAACGCATCATCCATTAAAATTGCAACTTGTGCGCCTTCACCTAATGTAAAGCCGCAGTTATCACCAAATGGTCGGCTACTATTACGGTAATCTGGTTCTTCATCATTTGATAAGTTATCTAAACGACGCAGCCCTTCAACATTTGCAAGTGCACTCATATTACCAAAGCCTTCAACCACTTCGGGTGTAATAGCACACTCAACGCTTGCAACGACTGCAACCCGCGTACGTCCTGCTTGTATGTCGTTAACCGCCGCACGTAAGTTATATAAAAACGTTGCACATGCACCCGAGGTCGAAAACGTAGTACCTACATTGCCTGTAACATAGGCATTAATAAAATCAGTCGACATTGTATTTAAACCCAGTGCTAACTGTTTAGTGCTAACACGGTCGCCTTGTTGGCGCGCTTTTACTAACCCGCCTAGGCCTTTGTCGTCCATTTGGCCAATTACCGATGCTGAATAAGTACCAATTTTATCTGGCTCGACGCTATTCATAATATGCTGCCAATCAAGCCCTGTTGATTTAATCGCATCAGTAGCTGCAAAAATAGTCGCCTGCAAACCACGAGGCTGGTAGCGGCTGTTATACATAACAGACGGATCAAACCCAGTCGGAAATTGCCCAGCAGATTTAATTGGATTATCACGCGTTGAGTTATGCTTAACATCTAAATCGGCTGCAATAGTTACTTTTACTTTTTTGCCTTCAAGTTCTTCAACTTGCCAGCTAGCTGGAACCGGCGTTGGTAAATCGCGAGCGCGCGTTTCAAACACAATTGCGTTATCGCTTGATGCGCTCAGTGTCATTTTTTGCTGCCACGGTGTGGCATCGGCATCAAAGTGTTCTTTTTCAATTTTACGAATAAGTGTACCAGCAATAATTTGCTCACCAAAGCGTGCTTCTATGTCGCTTTGCTCAACATTATTACCTTGTGTATCTTGTAATTGGCCGTTTACAACGCTGACTAGATTCATCAGTGTGGCGAGGCCTAAAAATGTTTCACTCCGGACTTGAGCATTTAAACTATCTAACACGATACGGCGATAACCTTGATGAAAAGAAGTACGGCCAGCGGCGTTAATGCCACCCATGCCTACTATAACGGGTAATGCTGTCATAATTTACCTTTAAAAAACGTGCTATAAGGAGAAAAGGCAGTTTAAATGGATTACGCACTACACATTGTGCTTTAATAGCCAAATATTCAGCACAAAAGGCCAAAACGTACTGGTCGGAGCATTTATATGACTGATAAATACACTAATCCACCTATAAATATTGCTATCGCGGTTTATCCGCATTTATTAGTGACTAGTTTAACGCTACCTATAGAAATGCTAAGAGCCGGCGAGGCCTTTGCTAAAGGCCATCTTGATAAGCAAAGTTTTAGACCGCTTGCTATAAATTTAGTGGCTAAAAATGCAGAATCTATAGCTACTCGCGCAGGCCTTGCAATAAATCCTGATTGCATAACAACCAACGCGCCCTACAGCGATTTAATTATAGTGCCGGGTATTTGGCGAAACCCACGCCCAGTAGTGCGTACAAATCAACACGTAGTTGATTGGCTAAGCGAAAGCTTTAGTGCAGGCAGTCATATAATTGGTGTAGGTACTGGCAACTGCTTATTAGCAGAGGCTGGCTTACTTGATGGGCACCCTGCTACCACCCATTGGCATTACGCCAAACAATTTAGCCATGACTACCCGCAGGTACGTTTAAAGCCCGACTTTTTTATAACCCAGTCAGAGCGGATGTATACAGTAGCGAGTCTTAATGCGCTTGCAGATGTGATCGTGCATATTATTAGCCAGTACTATACAAAAGCCGCCGCGCAGCATGTAGAACGTAATTTTTCACACGAAATACGCAAACCCTACGAAGATCAACGCTACTTAGAAGGTGCAGTTGACCGCCACCCCGATGAGCTAATTGCGCAAATTCAATTTTGGCTAAAAACTAATTTAGCCACCGAGCTAAACTTGCAAGAAGTCGCTGCCCAATTTAGCTTGAGCTACCGTACTTTTACTCGCCGCTTTAGAGCCGCCACTAATCAAAGCCCTATTGAGTATTGGCAACAATTACGCGTAGAAGGTGCGAAGGAGTTATTAGCATCATCAAATTTATCAATTCAAGAAGTGGCTTTAGAAGTGGGATATAATGACCAAGGGCATTTAACCCGCGTGTTCAAAAAAGTATTAAGCCAAACACCCAGTGGCTACAGAAAAGTAGTCAGGCGAAAGCTCTTTGGCTAATTAACCTGAGCTCTGGTTAAGAGATTTACTAACGCATTGAATCATGGTGATATTTAAATTTATTTTCTCTAGCCAGAGATTTTCAGTGAAAACAAGGCGAATTTACGCGTCAATAGCTGGCCTATTGCAAGTAAATTCAACGCAGTTAGCGCTGGAAATAGCTGCTCGAGATAGATTTATTATCCAGAGTTCAGGTTAATTATAGTGCTTGTTCGAATTGTACTAATTTCAATAACACTAAAAAACGCCACTTTTAGTGGCGCTCCGTGTCATCAAACTCTTTTCGATAGTAACGTTTTTGATAGTTTTTTACTTTAGTGTGCACGCCTTTGCTTAAGCTTTTAAATTTAGCTTCGAGTACGTCTACACCATATAAAATACCGACCACCAGCACTGAAAGCTTTATTGCAGGGCCTAAGTTTTCAGTGGCTATCATAACGCCTATTGATGCGAGCACCCAAATAGTCGCGGCTGATGTTACGCCAACTACCGCACCATCTTTTGCGAGCATAACACCAGCCCCTAAAAAACCAATACCTGTAATTATTTGCCCCACTACACGAGAATGATCAATCACATCCCCTTGTAAATTAAACGCAGTGGATAAAAACAAATACGTACCCAAGGTTATTAACGCTGAAGTACGAATGCCTACAGGTTTACCGCGCAATTGGCGCTCTATGCCAATAATGGCACCGCAAAAAGCGGCGGTACCAATAGCTGCCCACGAATACGGGGCTACATCAATTAAATCTAAAAAAGTCACTGTTAACCTTATATTTTATTAGCTATAGCCACCGCCGTTCTTAAACGTTGGCTACCAAATGCTGACATTTTACTAAAATCACTTCGTGCAATAGGTACATATTGGCAATCTATTGCGAGCTGTTTGTCGTTACCAGGCTCACAAAAAGGATCGTGAACATACACGCAATGCTCATCAAGGTGCGTAACACACACCCAATGTGGCGATTTTTTACCATCAAAACTGTATGTACTAATTAATAACAGCACACTAAAGCCTTTACTTAACCACTGCTCAATATGCTCAAGCTCTACATCTTTATGCGTAAGCGGTATATTTTCCTGTGCAATACCATCTACAAATTGCTGATGCACGGTGGCAAGTACCACTTTTTTGTTTTCGTTACGAACGCCATCTAAAAACAAAGGCTCTGTGGTATTAACCATTACTTCGCTTTTAAAGCCCCGCTTATTAGCCGCAAGTGCCAAACCAAACGGATGGCAACCACCATGACCCGATGTCATAAAAATGGTAGTACCTTCACGCCAAAGCGCAAGCTCATGCGATTGGGTAAGCTCAGTTGTTGGCTCAAGTGCCCCCATTGCCATTAATAGCGCAGCAGGTCCGCACGTAAACTCGGTAGTTTGCTGATACCACGGCGTTAAACGCGCCACTTTTAACTCACTCGTTTGCCGAATGTTTTTTTGCATTCGTAGTGCGTCACTGTGGTCATCGTAATAATCGCTATATTGACCAAACACTCTGTAACCCAAGCTTTTATAAAGCCCTATCGCACCTTCGTTATTTACAGCCACCTCTAAACGAAGGTAAATACGCCCACGCTCACACGTTTCTTTTTCAAGGCTAGTAAGCAATGCCTTTGCAATTCCCTTTCCTTGCATTGTGGGTTTTACAGCAAGCGAATATAAACGCCCTAAACGCGTGCCTTTATGGCACCACACTAGCCCGTAACCACATAGTTGCTCGCCATTTTCTGCAACGAGTAAAATACCGTGCTTAGCACTTAGCCAGCGCTTTAGACTGCGCGGGCTCAATTTATCGTTATTAAAGCAGGCGTTTTCAACGTCAATCAGTGCATTTAAATCGCTGCCAAGCGCCTTTCGAATAACAAGGTTGCTCATGTTATTACCCACGGCCTCGTGCTTCTAAGCGTTGTTTAAACTCATCCATAATGATCATATATAGCTCGTCGCCTAAATAGCCGTCTTCTACCTTGTGATCAATACTTGGGTTGTCGTTTACTTCAAGCACGTATGCTTTGCCTTGGTGCTCTTTAACATCAACGCCATATAAACCCCTACCTACCGTTTTACACGCTTTTAATGCGGCATCTAATACCGCTTTTGGTAACTCAAAGGTTGGCAATGTTTCAAAGCCACCAGAGAAAAATCGTTTCGCGTCGTGGTTATAAATTTGCCAATGGTTACGCGCCATTAAATAGCGGCATGCATAAATTGCACGGCCGTTTAACACACCCACTCGCCAATCGTATTCGGTATACATGTACTCTTGTGCAAGCACTAATGCGCTAAACTCAAACAGCTCTGTAAGCTTAGCTGCTAGCTCATCACGGTTTGAAACTTTAAACACACCTTTTGAGAATGACCCTTCAGGCATTTTTAAAACAAGCGGATACGTAAACGCTTCTTCTAGCTGCTCAAGCGTTTCATTTGACTGATCAGCCACTACAACCGTTTTTAAACTTGGCACTTTTTGATAATTAAACGCATCGTGTAAATACACTTTATTACAACAACGTAAAATAGACTCAGCGTCGTCAATAACCACTAAACCAAGGCTTTGCGCTTTGCTTGCAAGGCGGTACGTTGGATGGTCAATCGCTGTAGTTTGGCGAATAAATAACGCATCAAACTGGGCAATGTTATCAATTTCGTCAAAGCTTAATGCTTGTGCATTAATACCGTGTTTAGCCGCTGCTTTAATAAAACGTGCAATGGCGTCTTTATCACTCGGTGGTACTTTTTCATTATGATCAACAAGTATTGCCATGTCCCATCTAAAACGACGTTGCACCGCACCAATTCGCCACTGCGTTTTAGTAAAGTTATCTAGCTTGGCTACAAATTCGCTGTACTGTTGCTCGCTTAAAGACGACAAAGACCGTTGTTGCAATAAGCCTTGCTCATCAACAAATAAAATAGGCGCCGGGTATTGTTTAAATACCGACTTTGCCGCTTTTGATTGTAAATCGTTTTGGGCATTACCAAAGTAAAGTGTGCCATCTATTTGGCCCACATTTAACATAGGAGCTTGGCCACTACGAAGTGCATTAATGGTTTTTACACTGGGTAAAACTTGGTGCTTGCGCGCCTCTGCAAGTAACGAGCAATAGTAACCTTTGCTCAAGTATTGGCTTGAGTCGCACAGATTAATAATGCGTGTTTTTGGCTCATTTTGTTTTGGGTAATCACGTAAATAACTATTAAACGTAATTACATTTTCGAACGATTGAGCAAGCGTTTGCTCGTTGTTATCAACCACAATTAAGGTTTTAAACACGACTTTTCCTAGTTAAGTCAAAATATAAAAAGCATGCTTAGTAAAATACTAAGCATTATAAATAGAAACACCCATCGTACTAAGTGGGCATTGCGCGTATCACTTAATATGATGGGTGCTTTAACAGGTACCTACTGTACGAGTTAGCGCTTAAATTGCTTAAGCGACATGTGCTTTATATGCCCTTTTTTAAAAACGCACAAACGAGATATTTTTAGCGTGAAGATGAAAAATATTGATTAACTATATTTTCTAACTAATGCAGATTAAAATACGCAAAACAATACCTTAAGAGAGTTAGAAATGTCGCTGCCTGCTTGCCCAAAATGCCACTGTGAATATGTTTACGAAGACCAACAACTGCTTGTTTGCCCCGAATGCGCTCATGAGTGGAACCCAGATAACACACACGATGAAGCCGTTATTTTAGTTAAAGATGCCAATGGCACTGTGCTAAGTGATGGCGACAAAGTGACAGTAGCCAAAGATTTAAAAATTAAAGGCAGCTCGCAAGTAATTAAAATTGGCACCAAAGCGGTCGTTAGAAGAGTGCTTGATAAAAAAGATCACGAACTTGATTGTAAAGTAGAAGGCATTGGCGAAATGATGGTAACTGCAAAGTTTGTGAAAAAGGCGAACTAAAATAGGATAACCTGAACTCTGGATAATAAATCTATCTCAAGCAGCTATTTTAAGCGCTAACTACGTTGAATTTACTGAAAATCTCTGGCTAGAGAAAATAAGAAGGTGAATTTTTCGTATCACCTTCACACAACTTGTATACTAGGTATCTGTTTTAGCTAAACCATTTCTATAAATAAAGCTAAATACATGCCCGAGTATTTCTTTGTGTATTTTTTTGCGATCGACACCGTCTCGATCCTTGCACAAATATACGCCTTTTACTTTACGTTCTGAGTCACATTTATCAATGTATACAAAATGACCTGCGTTTTGTTCAATACCGACTAAATTCGCACCTTGAATATGCTCCGCATAATATTTGGAATGTGTGCTGTACGGTAGAAAGTCATTCTCTATGGAGCCTAAAATTAGGGTAGGAACATTTATGTTAGCTAGGCTCTGTTCGCTAACGGCATGTCCCAAGGCCGGATCTAAGGCAATAACAGCTGCAACTCGCTCGTCTTGCATTTTTTCTTGTAGCAAACCAATCTTTTTTAACATATCTTTATTCATTGGCTTACGCTTATTTTGCTGTCCATAGTCACAGCCTCTATCATCTTTTGCCTTCTCTAACGAACAATAAGCTTGCGACTTACCTTCCTCTAAAATAGCTCCCGCCATTGCTAAAGAGGTAAAACCGCCCGAAGAATGACCAAACATTATTACATTGTCCGTTTTAAGCGAGGTATTAAATAGCCCGCCTTCAGATAAACTATCAATTGCAAAACTTACATCTTCAGATCGCTGCCAGAAGCGCATAGCCGAACTCGGATCAATATTTTGAGCTCCATAAACCCATGACTCACCAAAATGTGCAACTCCAGCAACAACCCAACCTTGTGATGCCAATGCATAACCCAGCCAGTTCATTTCACGGGGAGAACCAAATGCTCCGTGAGAAATAATCGCAACCCGCTGATTTTTTTGCTTGGGTGATAAGCAAACCTTTGCTTCGCAAAGCTCTACACCACCTTGATACCAAAACTTGATTTTAACGGGTCGGTTAACTTTGTGGTTAAAAAAATCCACTTCTGCTGTCTTAAGCTCCATAGCACTGCCAGAAATGGCTTGAGCACTGAAAAAAAGAATAAATAACATAATGCAGGCACAACAAAGTCTAGTTATATTTAGGTTCATAGTTCTCTCTATTTATTTTTAATTGTACATTCTATACCTAAAATATACGTGCATTATTAAGACTGAGCTGTGCAGAAAGTGCGGTTTTTTTTAAGAAACGTCACTTTTAGCCTAATGTTAACTTTTCTTTTTTTCAGCAGAGTTTTCTACTGCAAAATACAGCTCCGTTTTAAGTGCTTCAGGCTTAGTTTCCATTGGGTTATTCAGATATAGCTGCACAATTTGTTGATCTTTAAGCTTGATGTTATTAGGTAGTACCCATTGGGCATAAATCTGCGAAATAGTTTGCCACATGCAATCGTGTGGCCCTGTATGTGTAAAACAGGCCCATCGGCCTGCCTGCCACTTAAAAGTTTCTAATTTCGCATGGTGAGTAGAGAGTCCCTCAACAAAGCCAGCAAAAAAACGGCTTTGTGTCTGCTCGCCTGCCCACGGATTATCAACAGAAACACCTATAGGCTGTAACTCTGTATAACTTAAAAGCTCAGCCATAGTACCTAGACGCCCAAATAGTTCTCCAGCCACTGTTGAGAAAGATTGCTCATTAAAACCTTTACCATAAAAACCGAATACTTTTCGCTCAGGTAATGTTTTCCAGACGGGTAACAATTTTTGATCAGTTTTTAGTTTCCTAGGCTTTAGGCTACCAGCACGGTCATTGTTCGGTAAATTCCCTTGAATTATATCGCTTGGCATAACAGAGAAGTTCTTTTTAAACACCCTTGAAAAGGATGAAGGAGAATCATAGCCGACGCTAAGAGCAACATCGATAATATTGTGGTTTCCTTGTTTAATTAAATGTAAGGCTTTTTCGAGTTTATGCCGCTGAATAAACTCACCCAACGGGTAACCCGTCGCCGCAAAAAATATGCGATTAAAGTGATACTTAGAGAAGCCTGTATAATTTGCCAAACTATCCAAGCTAATAGCCTGATCGCTATGATCATAAATATACTGTCCGACTTGGCTAATGATTTTTGCGTTTTTGTTGTTTGAAGTATCTACCACGGTATTGACCCAACTTCCACAGTGTAAAATCTAACAGTCATATCACTTAACTGTATGCAAACGAGCCAGTTGATTAACTCGCTTAAATTTATTTTTATTAATGTCTCAACCATAGACGAGTTCCTCTTTTGATTCAATCGGATACGCCGTGAAATATTAAAAGAGGATTGGGTGTTGTTTTAATATGGGGTTTAGGTGGTGTTACAGGTGTTAAAGTACTTATTTGAGGTGATATTTATAGGTGTTATCCTAATTAGTTTTGTACTTTATCTAAAGGAAAGCAGGCTCACTACCCCAGACTTTATCTCTATTATAAAAAGTTGTTGCGGACTATCATTCAAATTTTATTTTATCCGTAAATCCTCATTTTCATGTGATCCAGTGTTTATAAAACAGATTAACCCTCCCTGTTCTAATTGGCGATTTCTGTAATAATTATAATGAGTGTCATCCTAACGTCCTACTAATAAAAAGCGTATGATGAATGGTATGGTAGCCGGAGGTTAAATACCTCCGGCTACCCAGTTAGCAGTATATTATTCCGATTTAGCCATTTTCGCATAATTTGCAGTTATTTTCGTTCCATGCTCCACTCTAGTAATTGAAGCTTTATCGATATAAATAATTGAGTTCTCCAAATGAATTTTAACGCTTCCATGAGCAATTGATGGGGTTTCAGTTTCCCACTTTGAATCTATTAATAGCTCAAAGGTAACATCGTTTGGTAAGAATATTTCAACATTTTTACTATACACGTGATAATCATTACTACTAGACGACTGTACATTTTCGGCTCTAATTACAAAATTTGACGCCATAGACGATGAAGTTAAAAGCAAGGAACTACCAAATAAAGCTAAGATAAATGAACACGCAACTGCAATTTTTGGCTTGGGCTTGCTTTGAGTTGACTCTATTTCAATTTTAAATAACTCATTTACATCTAGTTCAAAACAAGATGCTAATGCCTTTACTGTATCCAAAGAACCAGAGCCATTATTTTCTACTCTTTGTATTGTTCTTAAACTTACAACACTTGCATCAGCTAAGTGCTGCTGACTCCAAGCTCTCAATTTACGTTCATGTATGACTTTTTCAGAATTTATTTTCATTTCCATTTTTATTTCTCACAAGAATATATTGAAAAGATATCTTGGTGCGAAATTCCTTTTTTATATACGACATGTTTACGTCAATTTAACGACAGATGCCTGCCATACTGCTAACGAGCCTGTTGATTAACTTATTTTTATTTTTTTGATAAACAAACCATAGCTGAGTTCCTATTTTGATTCAATATATTACTGTACTTTTACGCAGCATATAAAGAAGTGTTTGATATTGTTTTAATTGGCATTTTGGAAGGGATTACAGGTGTCTGAGTGGCTTATTTGAGGTTAAAAGGGCTTCCCCTTCTTAATGGCATCGTGTTTTGCAGTTTTTCTATATTATGAACAAGGCAATACAGTTGCCGCAGCGTAAACTAAAGGCATTCACTTTCACTTGACCTCGTAAGGTCAATTTATTCATGCCTTTGTTCACTGTAATGTTCCGCTTTTCATTTAAATAAAAGCAGGCTCACTACCCCAGACTTTATCTTTATTATAAAAAGTTGTTACGGACTATCTATTCAAATTTGATTTTATCTGTAAACCCTCATTTTCATGTGATCCTTGTTTATAAAGCAGATTAACCTCCCTGTTCTAATTGGCGATTTCTGTAATAATTATAATGAGTGTCATCCTAACTTCTTATACTAACTTCTTATACTTTCTTGGTCGAAAGTTCGGATCTCGGAACAGACATTTAGTTCAATTTCTTAAACGAGATTCAGATTAGTTATTATCGAAATAAAAAACCATCAAGCTTTGATGGTTTTTTGTGACTTTCATACCATATTTAAAGCATAAAGATTACTTTTTGATAATCCTCCTATCAAAAGACAATTTTGCTGCTAATAAAACATGATCAGCTCCCAAACGGAAAGTAACATACAGGTATTTCTCAACAAGTTCTTTTTATTTCTATAAAGATGCTTTTCGTAAAATAGCGCTATAGTTAAAATTGCCATTTGCAACAGGCTGTGCCCCGCAATATGCATTGCAATCATAATATGCGCACAGGTTTGAACACATTTTACACCCTCATCAAAACCTATTCTCAGAATATCTATATCGGCTTTTAGACCAGTTATCCTAGGAGCCCAAATACTACCGCAAGCTGTGAGCAATCGAATCCTAAACTTTGCATTGCACAAAAAACCAGCCAGTGCGTATGCAATCGCAGCAACAGGAAAGCCTTCAAACATCATTGTCAAAGATGAATCAGCCAACAACGCTGTTAAATACAGCAGCACTAAACCAAATATAAACCAAATAAGAGAGTAGCCAAAAATGAACACAACTAAACTTCTTGATTGTCTTGTCAATGGTATTCGATTTACTATCGAGCGGATTGTACCGCTAGTCATTGGAAGCATCATTGCATAAACCATAACCATCCAATCGAATGCCAGTTTCAACAAAGAAGACTCTGTATTTGCATGCATATCATGGTGCATATGTTGTTGATGAGGTGCATTCCCTATACTCAATTGCTGCCATACATAATAAACCCAAAGCAAAGCAGCAAATATAAGTACAGACCAATGTGGGTTAGCTACTTTTAAGTAACTAACCCTTCTTCTAGAGGAGGTAAGCATAGCGTATTATCAAACCTCAGCTTTAATACTTACTCGACCTACTATTACATTGGCCTCACCAAGCTCCCTATTCGGCTCAATTTCAATTCGTAAGTCTTCAATTTTCCAACCCGATTGCTTACGAAGTTGTTCAAGTGCTTCGGTAGCATCAAGCTCGACATTAAGACCAGTTCCCGCATGACGTACACTTGCTGTAGAAGCCTGTGTTAAACCAAACAACCCAATTTTACCTACGAAAACACGCTCGGAACTTGCAAACGTTTTCACAAACACGTTAACAGGCCCAACTACACCCGAACCTGTAATGTTATCTAGAGCGATAATAACTTGGCTCGACCTTTGAGTAGTTAAAGTGGCCAATGCAGATACTTTAGCAACCTGTTGCTTTTCTGGTAGGAACTCAAGTTTTGCAGACGTCGATTTCGAATTCAACGAGAAAGACTTTATTGTTGCAGCAATAGTGTCAAACATTTCGTTTCCTTCCAATGAAATCAATGCAGATACCTTATTACCATCATGCGACTTCACATCAGGATAATTCTCACTATAGGTGTACCCAAGCGCCTCTGTAGACAATACATCCTTAACTTTAACACTTACAGGGCTAGCTTTAGCATCATGAAAATCAAATGCTTGATCAAGCCAACTAGAGTCGCTAGTGTTCTCTCGACCTCGGTCAATCCAGCTCTGCCATAAGCGGTCAATGTTTGCGTGATGTAACCAAAAAATAGGATCTAAAGCCGCTGTATTTGGATCACCCATCGCTCCGCCAATATCAACATGGATCAAGTTGTGCGGGTTATTTTCTAATTTACCAAAAGTGCCTGAATCGTGACTAAACCCAGTTTTAACACCTCCAAAACTTTGTGAAGGTTGCACAGTTGTGAAGTGTTCTAGTGCAAGAGCCACTTCACAACTCGCATCCTGTTTAGAGCTGAGCGTATATTGCGCTCTTTCTTCCATCCATAATCCAGTAAAGTCAGGGGTTGGCTGTTTTGTGCCAAATTCTGTAGGTAAGTTTAACGCTTGCAGTTGCTGATCATCATTGAGCGCAGGGTTATTTGCATCACAGTAGTTCCAGTAAGGTAAAGTCCAATTTTCAGGTCCACCTAACTCTATAACCGTTTTTGCCACAATCGCTTCAAAAAATTGCAGATACATTCTATGCCAAGGTAAAAAATACCATGTACCATGCTGACATTGTTGCCAAAATTGGCTGTGTACAAGCGAATTAGGTGGTGGGAAGCCTTGGGCTTGCTGCCAAATGCTAAACTGACTCCAACTTTCGCTTGGAGCTAAGTTAGTACTTTTATCTAATCCATAACCATGAATAGCACCTTGATACCACCAACTTGTTGGATCAGTAATATCTTTTTTCTTCATTGCTTCTACTGCTCTTGAATACCAAAGTAGTGTATCGTCAGTTATTTCACTGACATTTTTCCTTACACGCATCGAAGTCACTCCGTCTAGTAAATTAAAAGTATGTTAAATGTAAGCTAAATTATTTCTAGCCGGCTTAAAATATAGCAGCTTATTACCAATTGATATTACAATGCATTACACGTACTTTGGTTAGCACGACTAAACTAGACAGCCAATCTAATTGAAAAACAAAACTGTTCCATTCAATCTACTTTTTAGGTTAATAATTTATCTTTTATCGCTAGGTTATTTTCATCCACAAAATAAGTCATTAACTCCATTAGACCTGAATTACGCACAT
>NZ_JACJEM010000036.1:0-51027 GCF_014164085.1 Pseudoalteromonas sp. SG45-5
CAGAGATTTTCAGTGAAAACAAGGCGAATTTACGCGTCAATAGCTGGCCTATTGCAAGTAAATTCAACGCAGTTAGCGCTGAAAATAGCTGCTCGAGATAGATTTATTATCCAGAGTTCAGGTTACTTAATCATACTTGCAGTAAATTCAAGCATGCGGTTAAGCGATTTAAGCGCGCCTTCACGTAAATCCATATCAACAAATACTTCTTTACCTTTAGGGTCAAGGAGCGCTTCCTCAATCGCTTTTAAGCCATTCATTGCCATCCAAGGACAGTGAGCGCAACTTTTACAGGACGCGCCCTCACCGGCTGTTGGAGCCGCAAAAAACTCTTTATCTGGGCACAGTTGCTGCATTTTATAAAAAATGCCGCGATCAGTCGCTACAATAAACTTTTTGTTTGGCATTGTTTGCGCTGCTTTTATTAGTTGGCTCGTTGAGCCCACTGCATCGGCAAGTGCGACAATTTCGGCTGGCGACTCTGGATGAACTAATACACCTGCATCTGGATGTAATACTTTAAAGTCTTTTAAGGCTTTGGTTTTAAATTCGTCATGAACGATACATGCGCCGTTCCACATAATCATATCTGCACCGGTATTCTTTTGAATATAGCTGCCTAAATGTTTATCTGGTCCCCAAATGATTTTTTCGCCTTGTTCGTCTAAGTGCTCAACAATTTCAAGCGCGCAGGATGACGTTACAATCCAATCGGCACGTGCCTTAACAGCCGTTGAGGTATTTGCATACACAACCACTTTACGATCAGGGTGCTCATCACAAAATGCTGAAAATTCATCGATAGGACAACCAATATCCAGCGAACATGTCGCTTCAAGCGTTGGCATAACAACCGTTTTATTGGGGGTTAAAATTTTAGCTGTTTCGCCCATAAACTTTACGCCCGCGACGATGATCATATCTGCATCGTGACGTGCGCCAAAACGTGCCATTTCTAACGAGTCTGCAACGCAGCCGCCAGTTTCTTCAGCAAGTGCTTGAATTTCAGGATCGGTATAGTAATGTGCAACAAGTACTGCATTTTTATCGACCAGTAATTGTTTTATACGTGCTTTATATTCGCCTTGCTCATCGTGTGTTAATGGAGCTGGCTTAGGAGGGAAAATATAGCCTTCAGGCATAATAGTTTGAGCTAGACTCATGTTCTCGACCACTTATCTACAGTGCATTAATTACGGCGAATTATACGAGAATATGAACACAAATAACAGCAAACTAGTGAGGCTGTTTATAAAAAATAAAATGGGAATTTAAAAAAGAATATAAAGGAAAGTATTAGAGAGTGGTGGGTCATGATGGATTTGAACCATCGACCAATTGATTAAAAGTCAACTGCTCTACCAACTGAGCTAATGACCCGCTCTAATATAATCTGCTTTGTAAAAAAGCTACGTAAATCCGCCGATTAAAACTATCATAGAATGGTGGGTTATGATGGATTTGAACCATCGACCAATTGATTAAAAGTCAACTGCTCTACCAACTGAGCTAATAACCCGCTCTATACACTTATTCAATTATGAATGAAGCTTACGTAAATCCGCCGATTGATGCCAAACCGTATTCACAAGGAATAAAGAATGGTGGGTCATGATGGATTTGAACCATCGACCAATTGATTAAAAGTCAACTGCTCTACCAACTGAGCTAATGACCCGCTCTGATATTAATTCGCTTTTTAAGCGCTACGTAAATCCGCCGATTAAAACTGTCATAGAATGGTGGGTTATGATGGATTTGAACCATCGACCAATTGATTAAAAGTCAACTGCTCTACCAACTGAGCTAATAACCCGCTCTATGCACTTATTCAGTTAAGAATGAAGCTTACGTAAACCCGCCGATTGAAGCCATTCGCTATTCACAAAGAATAAAGAATGGTGGGTCATGATGGATTTGAACCATCGACCAATTGATTAAAAGTCAACTGCTCTACCAACTGAGCTAATGACCCGCTCATGCACTTATTTAATAATAAATAAGCTTACGTAAATCCGCCGATTGAAACCATTCGCTATTCACAAGGAATAAAGAATGGTGGGTCATGATGGATTTGAACCATCGACCAATTGATTAAAAGTCAACTGCTCTACCAACTGAGCTAATGACCCGCTCTGATATACACTATTTGCAGCAAAGTTTAAATTAAACCATTTATATTTAATAAATAAAAATGGTGGGTCATGATGGATTTGAACCATCGACCAATTGATTAAAAGTCAACTGCTCTACCAACTGAGCTAATGACCCGCTCTAATTTATACAACTCTAACTACTACGTAAATCCGCCGATAAAAGACCATTTAAAAAATGGTGGGTTATGATGGATTTGAACCATCGACCAATTGATTAAAAGTCAACTGCTCTACCAACTGAGCTAATAACCCGCTCTTTTTGCCGCATTTCGAGTGGGGTAACCATTCGTTTGCTGCGGGCGCTTATAATACTTATTTATAAAATGAGTGCAACCGAAATTGTCTCTTTTTTTAAGTTTTTCTGCCTAGTTGACCAATTTTAGACCGCTTATGACAAAAAGCAGTCTAATCAAGCCGATTCAATTATTTTGATAAGCGATTGGTGGCTAATTTTGCAGCAGTTGTGCTTGGATACTGATTAATAAGATCGCTCAGTATTTTTTGCGCATTTTCGGCAAAACCTTGCTCTTGTAAAAGCGTTCCTAACTTTAGCATTGCATCAGGGCGTTTATTTGAATTAGGAAATTCGTTTACAACCACTTTAAAATGCTCAATTGCTTTAACTGGCGTATTTTTAATCGTTAACAATTGCCCAAGCCAATAATGTGCATTAGACACATAAACGGAATTTGGATACGTTGTTAAAAAAGTTTGAAACTCGGGAATTGCCTGATCATAGCGCTTATCTTTCATTATTAACGCAACAGCACGCTCGTACGCTTCGTTTTCAGATAAATCAGTGCTGTAGGTCTGCGCATCATTAGCTTGCGTGTAGTCCGTCGCAGGGACTACAGCCGGCTGTGTGTAAGCTTGGCTTACTCTATTTTCAATTTCTTGATAAAGTTCACGTTGGCGCTGCAGTACTTTTTCAAGCTTATAACTCTGCTCTTCAGTTACGCCTCGTATTTGACTGACTTCATCTTGTAATAAATTAAGTTGTTGCTGTAACTCAACTTGTAAAAAATTACGTGTCTGCATCAACTTTTCAAGTGACGCTAAACGCTTCTCAACACTCGTTTGTGAACTTGCAGCTTCTGAAACAGGAGCGGGAGCAGCCATTAACTGGGTGCTCCCGCTCAATATCATGGCTGCCAAAATAATTTTCGGCTTCATAATATCTCTTATCTTAGTAAACTAATACCGCACGGCGGTTTTTAGCGAAAGCTGATTCAGTGCGAGATTTAACCATTGGCTTCTCTTCACCGTAGCTTACCACTGACATTTGGCTCGCTGAAACACCTAAACTTTGTAGGTATTTTTCAACAGCTTTACCACGGTGTTCACCAAGTGCAATATTATACTCTGGCGTACCGCGCTCATCTGCATGGCCTTCAATGAGTACTTTAACTGATGAATTTTGAACTAAGAACTCAGCATGTGCACGAAGTAAATCAGCGTACTTGCCTTCAACTGTCGCTTTATCAAAGTCAAAGTAAATTACTTGCTCTTGACGAAGTGCTTCGTATTTTTGGCGAAGTTGTTCTTCTGCTTGTTGCTCAGGTGAAATAGTCGCTACTTCAACTGTATCATTATTCGTTGGCTGCTCAACAACAGCTTGATTTGTTTGATTTGCAGCACCGTCATCAATGTCTGATGATGAGCTACAAGCTGCTAATGTCATTACTGGCACAGCAATTAGCAGGCCTTTAAGTATTTTATTAAGTTGCATTGAGTTGATTCCTATTTTGAGTAAACCAGTAATATTACTGTAAATATGGCGACCAAGCTGGCGCCTTTACTTGTCCGTCTAGCACAGGTAACAGTGCTTTAAAGCGGCCGTCCATCGATACCAGCGCGAGTACCTGTTTATTATTATGGAGCGTGCTATAAATAATCATCGAGCCATTTGGCGCTATGCTCGGAGATTCATCAAGGCGTGTCCGCGTTAACACTTGAAACGCGCCTGTAGCCAGCTCTTTCTTAGCAAGATGATACTGCCCGTTAGTACGGTTTACCATCACTAATTCTTTTCCGTCAGGTGTTATAGAACCCGCTAGGTTCATATCGCCGTCAAAGGTCAACCTTCGCGACCTACCTGTTTGTAAATTTAACTTATAAATCTGAGCATTACCACCTCTTTCAGAGGTAAATACTATATCTTGGCTATTTGGGTGCCAAGATGGCTCAGTATCGATACTGCGATGACGCGTAAGTCGTGTTTCTTTACGTGTTGCTAGGTCCAACAAATAAATCTCAGTGGCTCCACCGTTGTCTTTTGATAATACCAATAACAACTTTTTACCGTCAGGTGAAAACTGTGGTGCGCCATTAATCCCACGGTAACTAGCAATAACTTCTCGTTTACCCGTGTACAAATCTTGAATATAGATTTGGCTTTGGCGATTTTCAAACGTCACATAAGCTAATTTAGTGCCATCTGGCGACCAAGCTGGCGACATCAGTGGCTCTTTTGAGCGAAGTAATACTTGTTCATTAAAGCCGTCATAGTCGGCAACAACTAGCTGATAAGGCTTAGCATCTGTATCGCGCACAATAACATATGCTATCTTCGTTAAAAAAGCGCCTTTTTCACCGGTTAGCTTTTCGTAAATAACATCACTAATGCGGTGCGAGTAACGACGAAAGCCACTCTCCCCTATTACACTTTCACGCGCTTCTAAAATATGGCTTTGGCTTTTAACTAACTTACCATTGCTCATCATTTGCGTGTTGCCACCGGTTATTTGACCACGTATTACATCAACTAACTCATAACGAACTAGGTATCGCCCATCAGTTTGTTGTTCAACTTCACCAACAAGCACTGCCTCAACGCCTTTATTAACCCATGATGCGTAATCAATTTCACTGTCTTTGCTCGGTTGCTGCGGCATTTGCGCAACGTTAACAGGCTTAAATTTACCGCTGCGCATTAAATCGGCAGCAATAACACTATTTAACTCTTGGGGTATAGGGCCAATTCCTCTGTATTTAAACGGTACTATTGCAATAGGCCTTGCACCATCAACCCCTTCTGTAATTACAATTTCAAGCGCTGCATGTGCAATACTCTGAAATCCCAATAATAAAACTAAACAGGCTATTTTTACTTTGTTGAACATATCATCCCTTTAAAACTCTGGCTTGATTGTTAAATTAATATTCTTGAGTTTATCGAATACATCTTTATCTTTAGAAACAGGTAGCGTGTCTGCCATTCGCACTGCTCTCAACGTCGCTTCGCACACTAATTTATCGCCGCCTAACGATTTAACTTGTG
Organism: Pseudoalteromonas sp. SG45-5; assembly: GCF_014164085.1. Classification (NCBI taxonomy): domain Bacteria; kingdom Pseudomonadati; phylum Pseudomonadota; class Gammaproteobacteria; order Alteromonadales; family Pseudoalteromonadaceae; genus Pseudoalteromonas; species Pseudoalteromonas sp. SG45-5. Next base: position 5,437 of record NZ_JACJEM010000036.1, read on the forward strand.
TAACTAAACCATTAAAGCCTAAGCGAATGTTAACTCTACACTGTTGATTTTTCATTTTTTCGTCAATCAGTAAGTTTTGTTGGATACGCGCCATAATTAAAGCACGGTATTTATCTACTTCACCGACGACTTGTTGCTGGCGTATTTTATTACGCGCTGCCTGCTCTTTAGCAAGTTGCTCTTGTAATATCTGCTCTTGCAACGCTTGCTGACGTTTACGTTCGGCCTCGGCTGCACGCTCTTTAGCTTCTAGCTCGCGTTTTTCACGCTCTGCTTCTGCTTTTTTTAGTGCATCTTCTTCGGTTTTACGTCTTTGGGCTGCCGCTTTTGCAGCGTTTTCAGCTTCTTCCTTTTGTTTTTCGGCTTGCTTTGCTTTAGCGCGTTCCTTTTGCTCAATTGCACGTGCTTTTTTTGCTTGGGCTTGCGCTTCTGCGGTTTCTTTCTCTTTTGCTTTGCGCTCTTGCTCTAGCTTTTTAATGCTACGGGCTTCAGATTCGCGCTGCTTACGCGCGTTTGCTGCTCTGCGTTCTAAATCGCGAATACGTTTATCTTCCGCCTGTTTTTTATCTTTTTCTTTTTTCTGCAGCTCAGCTATCTTTTGCTCAACCATTTTTTGATCGACGGTCACAGCCGATACCGCTTTATCTGCAGTTGGAATAGCCGAATTAAGCGTTACCTCCATAACTTTAGGTGCTGATGGATGAATGTTTGCAGATGCATACAAAAAACCACCAATACCTAAATGAAGTACTACCGACTTTATTAATGAACTATTCATACGGCTACTTTGTCCCCTCGAAGGATTCGGTCATTAACCCTACTGATGGTACGCCTGCATTTTTCAAAAAATCCATTAGTAACAACACTTCTTGATACGACACCTTGCCCGAACCTTTTATCATTACTGGTACGTCAGGGTTTTTCATTAGTTGTAACTTTATAACTGCGGCTACATCGAGCGCTTCCATAGGCTCTTCTGGATCTGTACCTACACTTACATAGTATTTACCTTGCGCATCAATAGAGGCAATAATGGGTGGGGTATCTTTAGTATCAACTAAATCGGACTCTTCCATTTTTGGTAAATCGACTTTTACACCATGTGTAATAAGCGGTGCTGTAGCCATAAATATAATAAGTAGTACCAACATTACATCAATGTAAGGTACTACATTAATTTCTGCGACCGGACGGCGCTTTTTACGCTGATACATTCGCTTGGGCCTCTATTTGAGTAGCTGCTTGACGATGCAAGATATTCGCAAATTCTTCCATAAAGTTAATATAATGAGATTCCAGTTTTTCGATTTTATTAGAAAAACGGTTATAGGCGATAACAGCTGGGATCGCGGCAAATAAGCCCATCGCTGTTGCAATAAGTGCTTCTGCAATACCTGGCGCGACCATTTGTAAGGTTGCTTGTTTAACTTCACCTAGCGCAATAAAGGCATTCATAATACCCCACACGGTACCAAATAAGCCTATATACGGGCTAATTGAACCAACTGTTGCTAAAAATGAAAGACTTGATTCGGTTTTTTCTATTTCACGAGAAAGCGCAACACGCATCGAGCGGTGCGTACCTTCCATAACAATGCCCGCACTTTGAAAAGTATTCTTTTTATGACGCGCAAACTCTTTAAAACCGGCGGTAAACAACGCTTCAATACCTTGAGATTGACCACTGCGTGACGATATTTCGTTGTATAACTTACTTAAATCAATACCTGACCAAAATTTTTGCTCAAACTTTTTAGTATTTGCCAAAGCATCCGATATCGCTTTTTTACGTTGAAAAATAATTGCCCAAGACATAACAGACATAGCAACTAGCCCTAACATGACTAGTTGAACAAGCAAACTGGCTTCTAAAATTAGATCTAAAAAATTAAGCCCTGATCCCACGTTAAACTCCTAAATAGTATCAAAATAAGAAAATTCTATAAATATGACTGCCTGTGCAGTCAAAAGTTGCAACTAGTGTATATAGTCCATTTCATACTGACAATCATATTGCTATGAATAACCAACAAAAAACGTTAAAAATAACCTTCGTATATGATTTATCCAACCCAAGTCAATAAACACACCATTTACAATTTAATATATTGCATTAAAGATGATTAAATATATCAATAAACTTCATAAATTAGAGCATTTATTCAAAATACGTGCATAAACACTCAAAAGCATCTTTAAGTTACCTTTACGTAATAGTAAAACTAATACTACAAAAAACAATAAAAGCATCTACAAAGCTTATTTTTCATAAACTTACAAATTCAATGACCAATTAACGAACAATGACTAAGCAGTAAAAAATACACTCGGATTATTTTTTCTAATCTGAAAATGTAAATTTTCTAGTTTGAACTTATAGTCGATATTGCGTATTATTACTGCATACCGAGCTAGTGCACTAAGTGATATTGTTTCATTACGCAAAGTTCTTAGTAATATGATTTTATCGTATTACATTGTTTTACTTTTTTGGATAAAACCTTAATTTGTAAAACGTAGTTCCCAAAGATTACTTCCTTCAACTTGTTGTTTGCCCGCATTTTTTGCGGGCTTTTTTTTGCCTATCATTTACCGCGTTACCTGATACATTCGTAAACTAATACCAATTGCATTAAATTAGTGATCTATTATAGCGATAAAAAATAGCTCAATAACAAGGCTAAAATTATGATACATAGTTGTTCTATCTAGATAATTTTTAACGTACTTAGTGAGTTATCTAAACGCCACGCAGCATACCTTCGCAAGTCTTAACGTCCTGTGAATTATCAGTTGACTATTAACGCATCGGTATTTTGAAAGAGAGAGATAATAAAGCAATGACTTGCTGCACAATAAAGCACAGCAAGCTATATAGAGTTAGTCTTTTTTAGGAAGTAAACCAAAGTGATGGTATGCACTGTCAGACACTATGCGCCCACGCGGAGTACGCTGAATAAACCCTTGTTGGATTAAAAATGGCTCTATTACATCTTCTATTGTTTCGCGCTCTTCACCAATAGCAGCCGCTACATTGTCAAGCCCTACAGGGCCGCCCATAAATTTTTCGATTATGGCGAGTAAATATTTACGGTCCATATAATCAAAGCCACTTTTATCTACATCAATCATATCAAGCGCTTGCTTTGCTACTTCGGCGTTTACTGTGCCATCAGATTTTACTTGTGTGTAATCGCGTACGCGACGTAGTAAGCGGTTTGCAATACGTGGTGTACCACGCGATCGCTGAGCAATTTCAGTTGCGCCATCATCACACATTTCTAAATCAAGATAATGTGCTGAGCGCCCTACTATGTGCGATAAATCTTCTACTGAGTAAAACTCTAATCGCTGTACAATACCAAAACGGTCACGCAGTGGCGATGTGAGCGAGCCTGCTCGCGTAGTAGCACCAATAAGTGTAAATGCAGGTAAGTCTAATTTAATGGAGCGCGCAGCAGGGCCTTCACCAATCATTATATCAAGCTGGTAGTCTTCCATTGCGGGATAAAGTATTTCTTCAACTTGCGGGCTGAGCCTGTGTATTTCATCAATAAACAGTACATCGCCTTCTTCTAAATTAGTGAGCAACGCAGCTAAATCGCCTGCTTTTTCAAGTACTGGGCCGGATGTTGTTTTAATACTTACGTGTAATTCGTTGGCGACAATGTTTGCGAGCGTGGTTTTACCCAAGCCCGGTGGGCCAAATATCAATAAATGATCGAGCGCTTCACCACGGGTGCGAGCAGCTTCAATAAAAATTTCCATTTGCTGCTTAACATGAGGCTGACCTCTGTAGTCGGCTAAAAGTTTTGGCCTTATTGCACGATCTATAGAATCTTCATTTGTTTTTTCAGTCGCGTCAATTAAGCGATCCGCTTCAATCATGGGTTACTCACAACATAGATTTTAAAGATTCTCTAATAAGAACCTCAGTAGACATATCGGGTTTACTTATCGATTTTACGGCTTTTTGAGCTTGTGGCAATTTATAACCTAATGCAAGCAGTGCCGATACGGCATCATCGGCGGCATTATTAGCAATTGTCGAATCGCTTATTGGCTCTATTACTGCGCTGTCGCTAAATGGCGTAAATAAATCATTACCCCAATCTTTTAGCCTGTCTTTCATTTCGAGTACTAAACGCTCGGCCGTTTTTTTACCTACACCGGGTAATTTAACAAGCGATGTTGAGTCTTCGTTATTTACACAACTTACAAATTGTTTTGCTGACATGCCCGATAAAATAGCTAAGCCAAGTTTTGGCCCTACGCCATTTGCTTTTAATAGCTCTCTAAACAAAGCACGTTCAACTTTATTATTAAAACCAAATAATAGTTGAGCATCTTCACGTACTACAAAGTGAGTGTAAACAATCGCATTTTCACCAATTTTTGGTAAATCGTAAAAACAGGTCATTGGCATTTGTACTTCGTAACCGACACCACTTACTTCAAGTAATATTTCTGGTGGCTGTTTTTCGACTAAAATACCATTTAAGCGGCCTATCATAGTTATTTCCTTAAACGTCCTCTAACGGTTTTGCTTGCGCTACCCGCTAGTTTAATTAAATTTTGTTCTGAGTGGGCGTGGCAAATCGCAATAGCGAGTGCATCAGCTGCATCGGCCTGTGGCGTACCGGGTAGTTTTAAAATGTTTTTTACCATGTGTTGCACTTGTGTTTTATCAGCGCCACCGTTACCGACTACCGCTTGCTTAATTTGCCTAGCTGAGTATTCAAATACAGGTAAATCCGCCATTGCAGCGCCAACAATCGCGGCGCCTCTAGCTTGGCCTAGTTTTAAAGCTGAATCGGGGTTGTGCGCCATAAATACTTTTTCAATGGCAAAGGTTTCTGGCGAAAACTGTTCAATAAGCTGTGTTATGCCTTGATAGATCATTTTAAGCCTAACCGGAAAAGGATGATCGGCTAACTTAATACAGCCACTGCCTAAGTATGTAAATTTAGAGCCTTGGTGGGCAACAACGCCATACCCAGTCAAACGTGAACCAGGATCGATCCCTAAAATAATGGCCAAACAGCGCTCCATTGTTATTATTTTTAAATTACGCTAATAATGCCAGAGCACTGTATAAATTACCAGTATAAAGAAAACAAAAATGCCCACGTGTTAGGTGGGCATTTGAAAGAGCATGTTAGTTTAAGTTTACCCTAGGGCGCGCACTAGTCCTTGGGTGTTTTGTTTGAGTGTTCGGGCAATCATTAAATAGCCTAAACCCGCTACAAATACGCCGCCAGCTACCGGCCCAATAATCCATATATGCGGATGTAACTTACCTGCTAAATCGAACATTTGTTGCTGTACAATTAAAAGCGCTATGTCGCTAAAAAATGCCGCAACTAAACCGGCTAAACCACCTAGTAATAAAAACTCATACAAGGTCGCGTTTTTAATTAACCGGCTTTTAGCACCCAGTGTTCGAAGTATTACAATTTCTTGCATACGCTCACCTAAACTTGCTTGCACTTGCGATATAAGGACAAGCGCACCACACAGCACAACAATAGCAAGTACAAAGCCAATGGCGAGTGATACTTGCGAAATAGTTGTTTGTATTTGCTTAACAAAGTTATCAATATCAATGGCTGTAATAGTAGGGTAAGTACGCAATAACCGGCTAAAGTCACGCTTTTGATCTGGGTTTATACGTACCGAAGAAATATACGTCGCCGGAAAATCTGCAAGTACGTCTGGGCTTAAAATAATAAAAAAGTTAGGTTTAAGCGTGGCCCAATTTACTTTGCGCACACTGGTGATTTTAGCATCGAACGACTGCGCACCAATTAAAAATGTAAGTGTATCGCCTATCTCAACATCTAAACGCTCAAGCATCGACTCCTCTACTGAGGCTTCAGCCATCGCATTTTCACCAAACCACGTGCCTTGTGTTACTTCATTTTGATCAGGCACATCTTTAAGCCATGTAAGATTTAGCTCACGGCCAATACCTGCACGTGCTTCTTCGTCTTTTTTCTCGTTGTCTTGCAGCGATACAGAACGTGCTACCAACTCGCCGTTTACCGCATTTACACGTCCACGAATAGTGGGATAAAACTCTGAGACCTGAATATCTTTTTGTGCCAAATACTCATTAATTGGCTCAAGCTCATTTTGCGTAATATTAACTAAAAACGCATTAGGCGCGTCGTTTGGTAGTTGCGACTGCCAATCAGCTATCATGTCGTTTTTAAGTACCACTAAAAACAGCAGTAATTTAATCGCTAACGAAAAACTAATTAACTGTACCGCGTTCACATTGGCACGCTTTTGAATAGACGCAATTGCAAGCGACCAACTGTTACCTGGCTTTAAGCCAAGCCTTCGACCACCACCAAATATTAATTTAGATACTAAAAACAGCACACCAATTAGCGCAAGTGTTGATATAAACAAAATAAGCGTTATTTTTATGTTGTTGCTAAATAACCACATTAATAAAAATACGGTTAGCGCGCTCATACCTAAATGCACACGACTTACTGCCAACTTGTCACCTAAGTTACGGCGCAGTACTCTAAGCGGCGGAATATCAAATAAATCAAATAATGGTTTAATAGAAAACATAACAGCACAAATTACGCCGGTGCTTATAGCCACCAGCCAAGGTTTAAAGCCACCTAAAGGTAACTCTGTGCCCATACTTTTTGATAAGTAACTTGTTGCTATTTCTTGCAAGCCATAGCCAATTAACAGCCCTATACTTACCGCCATTGCACATACAAGCAATAAATGAAGCATGTATATTTTGCGGATCATTGAGCGGCTACCGCCGAGCGTTTTCATCATCGCTACTGGGTCGTATTGGCGTTCACAATAACGTTTTGCTGAAACAGCTATAGCCACTGCAGCCAAAATAATACCTAATAGGCCGGCTAATAATAAAAAACTCTCTGCACGGTTTAAACTGTTTGAAATAGGTGATTGGCGGTCTTTAACGCCATACCATTGTTGGTTTTCTTTCATTTGTGGTTTAAGCCACTCGTAAAAGCTATTTATGTCGGCCTCACTACCTGCATAAAGTTGGCGGTAATAAACACGACTACCCGGCTGCACAACTTCAGTTTTTGCCACATCGTCAATATTAATAAGCACACGACGGCTACTCGAAAATACATTAAATGGCGCATCGGGCTCTTCTACAATAACTTTTGAAACATTAAATAATGCAGCGCCAAGCTCTACTTGCGCGCCTATATCAATATTTAAACTGTAAAATACCGATTCACTTAGCCACACATTACCCGGCGTTGGCCCGCTATTAGCAACTTTAGTTTCACCAGTTAGGGTGTCTTTAACTTTTAACTGCCCTTTTAGCGGGTACGCATTAGATGCCGCTTTTACTGAGCTAAACTGCATTTCATCATCGGCAAACAACATAGTATCGAAATACACCATTTGCGCCGTTTTTAAATTTTGGCTCTGTGCTTGAGTAATAAAAGCGGTGTCCAGAACATGGTCGCTTGCAAGTACACGGTCTGCTGCAATAAAAGCACTGCTTTTTTGCGCAATACTTTGCCCTATTCGCTCAGTAACCATCGACAGTGTAAGCACGGTTAACACAGCAAGAGCGATAGCTGCGCTTATAACCGTGAGCTCACCACGGCGAAATTCTCGCGAAAATAATTTAAGCGCTAACTTAACCCACATTAGCAACGTCCTCTACTTGGCTTTTTACTAGTAAACCCGCTTCGATTTGAATAATGTGCTCACATTTTTGTGCAAGCCCTTCATCGTGAGTAACCAAAATAAGCGTAGTGCCGTGTTGCGTGTTTAAATCAAATAATAAGGATTCAATCATCTTACCGTTTTTGCTGTCTAAGTTAGCCGAAGGCTCATCAGCAAATAGTATTTTAGGTGTACCAATAAATGCTCGCGCAATAGCAACACGTTGCTGTTCACCGCCAGAGAGTTGCGACGGGTAATGATCAATACGATGGCTCAAGCCTACTTTTTCAAGTAATGCAATTGCTTGCTCTTTTGCATCACTTTCACCGGCAAGCTCTGCTGGCAGCATCACGTTTTCAAGTGCAGTTAAACTTTGTACTAACATAAACGATTGAAACACAAATCCAATTTTAGCCGCGCGCAGTGCAGCACGTTCTTCTTCATCTAAATTGTGCAATGGCTCGCCGTCTAAAAACACCTCTCCGCTGCTGGCAGTATCCAGCCCTGCTAATAAACTGAGTAACGTAGATTTACCAGAGCCCGACGTACCAACAATAGCAACAGACTCACCATGCTTGACATTAAAGCTGATGTCGCTGAGGATGGGCAGCTCACCTTCAAAGGTAGAGACTATTTTAGATAAACCATTAACCTGAATTATATTTAATTGAGAAAGCGCTGACATATGACTCATTCAATCCTACGTTTAGTATTCATTTTATTTTTAGTTATCAAACCGCTGAGCGCAGCAGCCGACAACACGATTTTAATACTCGGTGACAGTTTAAGCGCAGCCTACGGACTTCAACAAGAGCAAGGCTGGGTAAAATTGTTACAAGATAAATACGATGACGAACAAGCCGACATTGAACTTATCAACGCCAGTATTAGTGGCGAAACATCCGGTGGAGCCCTACGTCGTTTAGATGCATTGCTTGAGCAATACGAACCTACTCATGTACTTATTGAGCTAGGTGCCAATGACGGTTTACGTGGTTTTCCAGTTAAAAAAATGCAAACCAACTTAACGGCTCTTATTCAAAAAAGCCAAGATGCTAATGCGATGACCGCCTTAATGGAGATTTACATTCCCCCTAATTACGGCCCGCGTTATAGCAAAATGTTTACTGACACTTTCTCGCGCGTTAGCGAAGAAACAAATGCACATTTAATGAACTTTTTTATGCTAAACATTGCAGGCCAACCTGAGCTTATGCAAAACGATAATTTACACCCTAACAAAAAAGCTCAGTTATTAATACGCGATGAGATGTATGACTCGATCAAAAAGTGGTTAAATAAGGATTAATGAATTAATACATCGAAAGAGTGCTATTTTTAGCGTTCTTGCGCAATAAACACCCAAACAAACAATCGCTTATTGATTTTTAAAAAAATACACGTACTATTGAATACAAATCGGTATGTGGCGCAGCTTGGTAGCGCACTGTCATGGGGTGGCAGGGGTCGAGAGTTCGAATCTCTCCATACCGACCATTTAACCTCTTTTTATTTCAATCAGTTACAAATTAAAGCACCCTCTTTATCGCACTATTAAATTAGCCTTTCTAAATATTTATCGCACATTTATCGCACCAATTTCCCTAATTATTTTTTTACTATTCTATGCATAATATTGGTATTTATGGGGGGAGATATATAGGAAGACACCTAATGACACCTTCCACTAAACTTTATTGGCTTTATTTAACCTTCGACACCGAACAATAATTAACCGCCTAGATAGTTACTCCCAATAGCGCTTCACGGTGCTGAGCCCTAGCCCCGTTTTTTCTGCAACCTGCTTTTGAGTTGGCTTAACCTCGTTTAGTATAGTCAGCTCAGATATAGTCGATAAAATTAGCTCATTTGTTCTCACTCTCTTTTTTTCAGCCGTACTGTTAGCTGACAGTTTTTGCCTCCTTTGCACCTCATCTACTGAAAGTCTTATCTTTTCATTAGGTTTTAAATAATCAGGCACGTAGCCCAAAATCGAATCAATATACTCTGCTAGAGTTTCTTTCTTATAGTTATAATTAACAACTTTGGCTGTTTGAACAAGATTAGTTAGTTCTTCAGTAGGTAGATTAATAAAGTCCTGATTGACCTTTAAAAGACGTTCAAAAGCTGAATTTTTATCAATGTGCTGGAATGCAACAAAGAGAATAAATGCAGTTTTATCTCTCTTCCCCAAAGGGACATATCCTAAATTATTAAAGTGAGATTTAATGATGTTTACACACTTTAGCCACCACTCTTTAATGTTATGTCCGTATTTTCGATATGGCTTAGGTTTGTCATTTGGGCATGAAGTCTTTTGCTGGCTGGGTTCAATAGGAGATGAGATTCTTGCATATCTTTTTTGCAACTTATTTAGCTTTGCAGCAAGACCAAAATCTTCAACAAGCTCATTGAACATATATTTAGCCCCCCCGTCAAAGAATCTAGCATACAAGCCTGTCTTATGATTCATTGAACCTGGAATTCGCATATGTCCAGCAATTTTACCTGTAGCGCCTTCATCAACGTGCCAGATATTATTTGATCGAAGCTTTTCTTTTAGTTTATGTGCTATTGAACGCCACAGCTCAACATTCATTGGCTTGGCTGCAATAGGTTCATATATCCAATAAAAGTGAACACCACCCGACCCAGAACAAACGTAACCTGTAGGAGGAGGAAACTGATTTGCCTCTAGCTGTTGAAAAACATCATCAACCACTCTCTTTTCTAAGTTTTTTACTCTATCTCGGATATCAAATTTTTCTATCTCCTCCTTTACATCTATCTCAAGCCAATTAGCTCTTAAAAGTGCTAAATTACGTGTTCTAGGCCAGCTAAAGAACTCATTTGGAGTATGATAATTATTTACAGCTTCACGCTTTACACCCAATGCTTCTACATAGACATATGTGTCACGCTTATACTGTTTAATTGTGGTTTTAAATTTAGATTTAGTATTACCGAGTAAATGTATTTTATAATTTGACACATGATTAGGAGTTAAAAGACTCCGAACATAAGTAGGATTTTTTAATTCAATCAGATCATAATAATGAACAGGTTCAGTTATACTATATTTTGGCCACGCATAAGATGGCCTTCCTTTTAAGGCAAGCATATAATTAGAAGATGCAAAGTGCGGTTGGGGTGTGGCCGGTCAAGCTGCCCCTTTCGCCTTTATTACATCTTCACTCCTTCAAATCGAGCAAGCCATTGCTCAACTGTTTCGCGTTTAAATAAGCGAACTCGTCCCAATTTAATTGAAGGTGGTGCTAAACGCTGTACTTGATATAGGTTGGCATCTTTTCCAGACTCAATAGCCTTACGCTGGGCGCTAAGACGATTATTAATTGTGCCTGTAGATAGGTGTAAAAGCTCTGATAGCTCTTTAATTGATAAGATTTCTGATGATGGCATGTTCGCTCTCCAATACGTAAATGAAAGCGAAGGGCGTTATGGATGCGCAAGACATCACCACATTAAAGTGGTTTCATAAGTTTCCTCGTTACGTATTGAAGGCAGCCTGAAGGCGCCTGTTTTTAATGTCACCTAAGTGACTCCCTTCGCGGGTAACACATTTTACATGTGTTAGCGTGAATATAGATGATTCAGAGTGAATTCGTCAATAGTTTGAGAGCGTTTTAATGATTCTATGGATGTTCTTATCAATGAACTTGATTAAGGACTAAAACCTAAATTTTAGTGGTTTATTTTAAAGTTTATTTTTATTTGCTAAAAGAAACCTATTCCTAGGGCAATATATGCTATGGCTACCTAGTGTTCATAAATTCTAACCCTTAAACCTTTCGTAAACTTTATTTATAATCGTAGATGTTATGTCAAATTCAATTATTGGTGTTGGTGATAACATCGATGAGCCATGAGCTAAAGAGTTTCTGATTCCAGCAGTAGATTCCAGTACTATTTCAAGGTAATCATATTCATATACAACATTTTCATAATCAATTTCATCCTCGTTCCATTCATAAGAATCTAGATTTTTTGAATCTATAACTTCAGAAATTTTTCTGCTATAAACCTCTTCTGCTCGTTGCTTTTTACCACGCTGCCATGCACTGAAGTCCTCATTTTTAATTAGCTCATTTTCAACAATATAAGTCATACAGAGCTTTAATCCTCTTGAGAATTTAGGTCCTTTTTTTGGCAGCTGCTTGTTCTTCAATTTACGGAAATCATCAAGTTTTTTTTCACCGATGCACTCTCTCAGTGCATGTTCTAAAGTGACATAGAGCTGATGACTAACTATTGGAAAGAATCTATATACGAAATACGCATGAAGGTATAAATTTTTTATTGTATCAAATTGAACTCTTATTTGTTCATCTACATGTTCGCCTAACTGATAGCTTTTAATATTTTCATAGAACTGTTCTATAGATTGAACGCCCATCATTTCTGTACGTACATCTGGCTGTAAAATGTTTTCTGGTGTTCTGAACTCTTCTGATAGCAAATTTTCTTTATCCATTATTAATTCGCTCTACTCAATACTGCTAATTTTTTTCCTATCCACGTCAATTTGTTTATTTTCTTTGCCCACTTACCACTTTTTTGTAGTGATTTTATATAAAAGATAAATATCCCAAAGACGAACCCTATAGGCAATAAAGAGATTACAATTCTCATATAATCAGCTTGCTTCATGGTAATTACAGAACCTATGTATCCTTCTAAAATAACTAGCTTCAACATAAGGTAAGTAACAAGTAACATACATCCGCCTAGAGCAAATTTAACAAGCGATAAAAAGCTATTATTAGGCTGAATTAATTCATTATTCTCCAGAGCTTTTAAATGATAGCGCTCTTCTTCAGTTAAAGTTTTTATTGAACTATCAGCAAAAGCTATCAAAGCTTTTGCCTGTCCTGGGGACATAGACTTTATTTTAGATATTAATATTTCAGATGAATTATCAGTTGAAGCGTTAACTAATAAATTTTGCCATAACTGACTTAGCTCTTTATTATCCGGATCGACTTTAGAAACACTATCAGCCCAATCTGAAAATAAACCTAGTTGTTCATAAGAAATTTGTTCATTGCCTGATGAGTTAATTTTCTCGTTTACAGAGTTAATATGCCTTAATAAGTTATCATCTTCTTTTTGCCTTTTTTTGCTCTCAACCTTAGCTTTAACTGCTTCTTTTAGTTCTTCAGCTAAATAATCAGTAGTAGGCTTTAAAAATGAAGTAATTGTAGGAAATAGAGTAATCTCTTTCGTATCTTTGCTTTCTGACATCATTAGTCCTTTAAAATTTTTATCAATTTACTCACTTCTTTACAGCACTTGATTTAGTAATAAGACGTACTTCTAAACCACTATTTTTAGTCGTTCTTGTTTCGTACCGACTGGAATGAACTTCAAAGAAGTCAGAAAGTTTTTTCAAGCCATAGTTACGAGTATCAAAGTCAGACTTAATTCGCTTTAGATATTTTCCTACTTCACCTAACTTAGCCCAACCAGAATCATCTCGATAGTTTTGCCACGCTTGATGCATTAAACGCCATAGTTCACGTTCAAGTTCCTGTGAAAAAGTTAGAGTTTGTTCATCATCTTCATTTGATGGCTCTAAATTTTCAATTGCTATAAAGTCGTCACAAGCATTTTTAAAGGATACTGGTGTCGTTGTTTTACCCACACCTATAACTTGTATTTCTGACTCTCTAAGGCGTGTTGCTAAACTCGTAAAGTCACTATCACTTGACACTAATGCAAAAGCATCGAATCTGCCTGCGTATAATAAATCCATTGCATCGATAATCATTGTTGAATCAGTCGAATTTTTACCTGTTGTATAAGCAAGCTGTTGCCTTGGCTGAATAGCCATTTCATTAAGAGGCGTTTTCCAATTCTTAAGATGTTCACTAGAAAAATCACCATAAGCTCGCTTTACAACAATTTGTCCAAAGCCTGAAAGCTCCTCGATGATTAAATGTAACTTTGAGTGTTGTGTATTATCTGAATCAATTAACACGGCTAACTTTTTATTTTCCATAGACTAATTTTATTTCCTTATTAATTCAGCCAGTGTAATTATTATTTATATAATTTAAAAGTAATTAGCCATCTTATTCAAAATAATATGGGGAAGTGTGGAAATAGTTCTTAATGTTTAGGCTTAATAAAGCCGTTTTTAGTAGGTATTATTTTAAGAAAAGATACAAGTAAATACTTTAAATTCAAAAAGTTTATAATCCCTTCAGTTAATTGCAGTCGTTTGATGAATCACGTTGGTTTCCCAATTACACAGCAACATAACCCACTCAAAAATAGAGCAAATTTTTACCGAGTTAACCCCTACTTGACTATGTGTTATAGATACTGAGCGCTTTTTAAATGCAGTAAAACTCTCTAAGGTTATATTCCAAGTCTCACTCTGATCATTTTTGTATTGATGATAAACGTAGTCTAAAGATAGAAGCTCACTAATAATTTGTGCTTCATTTAATATTGATAACTCATCCAATAAACTTAAAAGCTGTTCATGGCTTTTATGCTCACCTTCCAATCTATTCTCTAAAATAGAAAGGGCTGGCAAAAATGATTTTATTTCAGAATTCATAAAATGCTACGCAGCATATAGCTGCGCATCCCAATGCTCAATGTAAAAACCCAACTCCAGATTGCTATTAATGAAGTAAGATGTCAAAGCTCAATAATAGAACTCACCACGTTCATACGCATCCTTGGCTTCTTGCTCGGTGTACTCATCACCAAAGAAGTTAACGTTACCTGTGCCGTCATTATGTTCATCAATGAACTTATCTTGTTCAGTCTTTTTGTTTTCTGTGTCCTCGAATAACACGTCAAGCGCAACAAGCGCGGTTACTTTAAGTGCTTTAAGTAGCATTAGCTTATCTCCAAAATTTAAAACTAAGAAATCCTTAGTATCCACAATTAATTAAAGCTAAGAAACTCTTAGTTTTCAAGTGAAGATTATAAAAATAATGAAAACAAATAATGGTTCGCCTTTTCCGAAGAGGCTAAAGGAAGCAAGAATGCGAAAAGGATTTTCTCAAAAACAGCTTGGTATACTTGCAGGTGTTGACTCCTCGTCGGCTTCACCGAGAATGAATCAATATGAAAAAGGCGTACATACACCTGACTTTCAGATGGTAAGAGCATTAGCTAAAGTACTCGAAGTACCTACCGCCTTTTTGTTTTGTGAAGAGGATTACATTGCATGCACAATATTAAAGTTGAAAAAGTAATTAATCAGTCAATTCCTTTGTACACTTTGCTGATTTAGGTTTACATTCACACTTCGAGCCTGAGTTTTTTATATCTAAAACACCTATGGGGTCCACTGGAATTTTTGCTAATTCAACGGTAAACCCCTTGTTTTGAATATTTCTAGCATGATGCCTAAGATTAACTTTGGAAAAAAATGGTAGGTGTAAATCACCACCTTTCTGTTGAATCACTGCTAATACAATAATATGCTTTCTGGGCTCGGTTATATCAAAATCAAAACTAATATAGGTATTTTCCAAGTGCTCTTGTATTTGAGGTATCACTTCAGGGCTATTTAATAGCATTTCAACCCCATTCGTAGCTTGGGCAAATAAATGACTAAAAACATTGCTACCACCGTAATGCTTTACATGAATTAACCTATTACATTGCGTCATTAAGTCACAGAATTCATAGTTCTGTTTAATTTCTTTGTTTCTCACCCAATGTTGATCCAAAACAGCTATCTCTTCTTCATCAGCAATACGAGTGAGATAACAACACTCCCTTAGATCTTTGTAATGTTTATTTTCAAGACCATCCCATCGGGGCAAACTATCAAAGTAATTTGTCACCTCCTCAGCAAAACTTTTCTTGATGTGATACCAACGACCATCATTTAAAATGTACTTTTGCTCCTCTAAGCTAAATTCGCCATTCAACGCATCGTACATTCTAAATTTATCGAGTGTATTTCCAGCCCCATTTATTAAAAAAATATACTTAGATTTTAGTGTTGATATACTTAACTGCTCTATATTTTTAAATTTCGCCTCCTGTAAAAATACTTTCAAGTCCATTTCAGGATGCAGCGCGGTATGACCATTACGTTTGAAACAAGCAGGATAGGCAAAACCAGAAAAATCTTCATAATCGATAACTTGTGGTGGAGCAAGCCAAAACCCTTCAATATCGTTATCTATAAATTTCTGCACTAAAATATTTTCCAAAGACTCCAGCACAGCAGGATCAGTCTCTAGTCCAATGAAATCAGCCCATGGATATAATTTTTTATACTCATCACTCAAATAAGCATCAATCAACCTTTGAGCTATCGAAGGAAACTTTTCAAATTCAACATCAGTATAAAGAGAAACTGAGTCATTACCCGAAACCATCTCAAGTAAATCATCATCACCGCTAACTATAGCAGTTATCGATTTCAGAATTTCATGATCAAACTCAAAATCAAAATCTTGTATACCAGAGTTTGTTAAAACTTGTGATCGTGTATTTCTTGCAACTCTTTCTAATACAGATTTATCAACTGACTTTAGTTGTTTTGGATCACCTAAATTCATTGATACTTTTAAACCGAAGCCTCGCTCAATTGAAGACTTATTAATTAAAGCTCTTCCATAGCCAAAAGTAAAAATCATATACCTATTTTCTACTTTTAAAAAATAAACGCCTTTAACAGAACGTTGTTCAAATTCATTTTTATTAAGATTAAAAGCAGAAAAAAGTGAAGACCAATCTGCTTCATTTTTATGAAATGCTAAGCACAAAACGTTATCATGCAAATTATCAGGGGTTAATGTGTATTTGTTAAATTGCTTTGTATTATCAAGTAATTCTTCTATTGATAAATTCTCTTTACTTAGAAAAGCTATTACATTCCTTTTCATTATCTATTCCTTCAATCCTTTAAAAGTCTTCAAACACCCAAGCAATATAAAAAATAATTAATTTCAAAAATCATGTTTTTATCGCCTAGTTTATTTAGCTTGCCACATAAATCTTTCCGGCATCTTAAAACCACTAACTATAACTATAAGCCATAATTATTTTCTTATATTTAACTACAGCATATTTTAAAGTGAATAGTTCTGCAAATAACATAAAACCAAGCCCTTTTTAACTGAGGCATCATGAGCAAATGCCTCCTCTTTTAAAAGGGGCTACGCCCCCCGCTATGCCGAAGCGATAAATCGCTCGCTTCATAGCGGGGGGCTTGGTTTTGCATGTCTTATACGCAGGTTTTTATTTGCAGATTGCACAGAATCGATTTTAACGCTAACCTAATACTGAAATAGCCTATTAGGCATTTACAAAAAACGGCGCTGTTCTGCTGCCGACAACACGTAGTGAGGGCCCTCACTCATATCAATTTAATAGTCATGTCTCACGCCACATTTAAGGCGTTATGTCGGCGCTTTCTGCTGCCGTTTTTCACGTAAAGAGGAAATACATTAAGGCGAGATCGGTCCGAGCCTTTCGCATGTGCGAAAAACAGGGGCGAATAGGCTTCAGTGTCGCTGAGTAACTAAGTTGCCAGTTAATCTTACAACCTTGGAGATAGACATGACTTTTGATCTGAATAAAGAAATCGAACAATTAAATGAGCTAAAAAAGCTACGTACTAAAAAACGGCATAAACCTTCAAAGCTTGACAAATACCAGCACCAGCTTAGGAAGTTTTATGAAAATGGTACTACAAAATCTGACCTTCAACTTTGGCTTGCTAAACGAGGGGTGAAAGTGCATTGGACAACTGTAAAACGGTGGATTGATAAGAATGCCTAAATTTGCCAAAGCTGAAACGCAAGCAAAAAACGTTATTAAAGGGCTAACTAAAACAAAGCGTATAAAGTCTCTAGGTACTGCCAGAAACTATATGCAGTCACTTAAGACGGTTGCCAGCTGGTCCAAAGACATCGGCATTAATGGCATTCAGGCTATGAGTATAGAGCAAGCACGCATGTATCTCGATTACAGGGCTGAGATTGTTGGCCAAAAAGCCTTAGATATGGAACGCCAAGCAATACAAGCGATGATGCAGTTCAATGGCAAATTACAACCAAAACAGACTCTTTACCGCGTGAAGTCATTATTAGACGAAATAAAACGCTCGCGTGCATATACACCTGAACAAGCTCACGCCATCTCTCAACGACAAACTGTTAAACACGAACTAGCAACACAACTTGCTTACGCCGCAGGCTTAAGAGCCCATGAACTATTAACCCTTTCTAAAGCAAGTGAAAGACCGCCAAATAAGCGCCCTGCTTTAGATTCGAAATGGCTGGGCCGAAGTGGTGAGCTATACACTGTAACAGGTAAAGGCGGCTTGATACGCCATGTATTAATACCAAACCATCTTGTTTATGAATTAGAAGCTAAAAAGCTCAAGCAACCTATCACAGTCACCGATAGAGAAATTAACTATTTGCAGCGTTATGATATTGGTGGTGGCAAAAAATGGTCTGATTCTTTTTCTAAAGCCTCTAATCGCACCCTACTCTTTTCAACTGGCGCACACGGCCTGAGGCACAGCTATGCTCAAGAAAGAATGGCTGAGCTTCATGCACTAGGTTTTAAATATAAAATAGCCTTAGAGACCGTTTCACAAGAGATGGGGCATTTTAGGCCGGAAATTACTGAAGTTTATTTGCGTTAAATGTAAAAGCTACCGTGAAGATAGCTTTAATCTCAATCATTACCTATTTCTTTGAAGATTTACTAGGTTTTAACCCTGGGGTGTTCCCTGGAGTATTCTTGTTATCACGTCTACGTTTATCAGGTTTGCCTGTTGAATCAGCTATTGGTTTTGGACCAGGTTTTAAAGCCATAATATTTATCCTTGTAATTGAGAGGAAATCCCTCACATTTCAGTATAGCTTTTATCAAAGATTTATTTTCTATACCTAATAAATATTAGTTTTCACGCAGACCAGTGGGGCTGTCGTTAACATTGACTAATCATTTATCTAATTTCACCACCTGCACCATGAAACCCGAATAGGCTTGTTGATTTATAATTAAAGCTATAAGTATAAAAAATCGTTCTTTAACTTGTAAAGTATGAAATGCTATGACTCACTAAGTAAGTGGTTAGCCGTAGAGTTATAGAATTTAACAAGTGAAAAAAAGGAAGTACCATAAGGCGAGTAAAGTTATTGAAAAGCTTACAGACTGGACTTCGACTTTATAACGAATATAGAAGCGAATAAATGAAGTTTTATTTTCTAAATAATTATTTAAATTTATCTCAATTTCTTCTAGAAGATTATAAGCTTCAAAAATAAGCTTTTTTGAAGCCTCACAGCTTTTTTCAGCAGCACTACTATCAAACTCTAGTTTGGCTAAGTTGGATGGATCAATAAGCTTCAGTCCAATAAATGAGTTTAAATTATTTATTTTGAACTCAACTTGACTAACTTTTGCAGAAAGTAGTTCTTCAAATTCATTATTTTTATATTTTGCTGTGCCATATCCTACATCATTGAACCAACTAACTAGTTCAGTTATTTGATTCAAAACCCCATCACGATGTCGAGAGATTTCTCCTCTATTTAAAGTTCTAATGTTAAGAATATAAATTATCACCCAGCCTAGGACGGACATCCCCCAACCAACATAACTTACAACTGAAACACTAATATCGCGAGAAATACCCAAATCCATTCGGTCAACCCTTAGATTTCTCTTTACGAGCTTTATCTATCTTCTGGTCAATTTGCTCAACAACTCTGGGGAGGTGTTCATGTGAATACGACAGATGCTCTTCTAAATATTCAGGACTAAAAATACCTTTTCTAATAATGTTTGCGAAAGCCTCATCTATAAAGCTTGGTCCATAGCGGTTATAGCCAGTTAAATCTACATGGACATGCTCATTTTCTCTTAATGCAGGCACAAGAACATCATCACGAAATACTTCTCCCGAGAATTCATATTCAGACTTAAACCTAAATTTTGGCGTAGCGTGCCAACCTACTACTTTTATTATCTTTTTAGTCATTTAATTTTAATATTCCACTGAATTAATGTTCCAGGTATCTCGATTGGTAAGTCAACTAAACGACTGTCCTCTTCCGAATTATATACGAATAAACCTAAACGGCTAAAGATCCATAACTTACCAGACTCATTCTCATTTACTAGGTACTTGATACTTTTACTACCCTGCCCCCGTCCTTCCGTCTGAATACTAGAGTAATCGCCTGTCATTGATACATTTATAAGATGCTTATCTGTGATATTGGGCTTAATATTTAAATATTCAAGGAACCTTTGTGAGGGAGTCAATGAATCTTTAATTTCATCATATAATTCTGGGTATTCTTCTTGAAACGCTCTCTCAAACCATTCTCTATGTTTTACGGTATTGGGTATACTTACCCCGCGATCATGGATTGCCAAAAATAATTGGTCACCTATTACATCACATAAAAGCCACCACTGTTTATGTAGTTTACTCTCCCCCTCAGGGTAAGCATGGAGCAAAACATTTTCGATAGACTCTTGTATAGCATCTGATAAGACAGACTCATCATTCGCATCTAGACCATTATCATAGATCCTCACTTTGATGTAATCTATAATATCATCTATATATTTAGCATCATTACTCGTAACTACTGGCAGCCTTTTTATTTGGCTACAAGGGGTAATCAATTCTCGCCTTTCTATAAGCCTCTTTAGATTGGAAGCCTTTATCAATTTATTCACAATTGGAGATTTGGACAATCTCACTCTAGAATCAAATTTGGAGCTTTGTTGTATACTGTGAATAGTTGCGTACAGGAGTAAAAGAGCTGCTGCATTAATTGATTCTGTATCTTCAAAATTAACAATAACCCTCCCCTTAACTAAGCTAGAACTAAGGTTATTTATGAAATCAAGCGTCATCTTATACTCGCTAGCTTCATCAGGAAGAAAATCTTCGCTAATCGAGTAAATAGTTAATACTCTTGGAGCTTTCAAATCATGATATGAACTACCATTAATTTTAACGAGATTTTTGTATCTGTCGTATTTATAAGGCTTTCGCTTAATACTTTTACGGTATCTCCTAAAGCCTAAGGCGGTATTAAATCTTTTTTTTTCAATCTTTGATTTTTTTAACATGACATCCTTATCTGACCACCGAGATATATAATTAAATTATGTTGTTACACAACTCTCGTATTGTACACAGCTTGAAGATTTCAATAAACAGAAATATGTTACTTACTTTGCATATTCTAATGGGCTTACCATAACTTATTTCCCCAATCTTCCAATGCTTTGCAACGCTTTTCCATATATTCCTGCATATTATAAACGCCCTGCACTCCTTGTAATTGGTGATTCAGTATTTTTTCAATCACTATTGGATCTGTTCCAATATCAGTATCACCTAAACGAGTAGCGACTGTTCTTCTTAAATCGTGAGGTACAAACTTTGGCACTCCAAGTTGCTCAAGCTTCCGACTTATAGATCGTGATAGTGAATGCCTATCAATAGGCTGTTCACCTGGGCCTGATTTATTGGTTGTTGTACTCGGGAATACATATTTAGAGTTGAGGTAGCCAAATGCTGCCCGTAACTCATCAAGCAAGATAATCATATTTTGAGTAATCGGTACTTTATGAGTTCTTTCGCCATTTTTATTTTGCTTGACGCGCTCGGCAGGGACTGTCCATATCATTTTATCAAAATCAAACTCTTGCCACTGTGCGCCTGTAACCTCTATTGGCCGACAACCGGTTAACGTTATGCACTTTAGTGCGTAAATAACTTGCTGGCTTATACCTAGCTTTGGAAGGCGGTCAAATACTTGAATCACTTCTTCAAATTCGAGCGCTCTGGTTCGCGACTTTTCTAGGCCTCCCACGCTCTTCTTTTTAACTGTGCTTATCGGGTTACCTTGTATTAAATCGCGCTCAACACCAAAATTAAACATTTGCTTTAGAATGGATAGTGTTTTATTCGCCTGCGTTTTAGCACCTCTATCAGTTATTGGATCAAGCACCTTTTCAAAAATTTCACGGCGGGTTATTTCTTTAAGTTTGTAATTACCAATAAAGGGCAAAATGTCTTTTTCAAACATTCTAATAACTGGATCTACATCTTTACGGTTAGCTTTAATATCTCTTTCAATAAACTCATTTGCAAGCACAGCAATTGTCGGTGAGGCGCTTTCTTGCTTTTCAATCTGCGCTGCTTTCTTATTTTGTAAAAAAACATCAATACCACGCGACACATCACCAATATATTGCTTAGCAAGCTGCCTGGCCTCACTCACTGTTATTACCGATGAGCTGCCTAAGGCTAGTCTTCTTTCTCTTGAACCTCGGCCTCCAAGACGGTAATACAGATAATATACTTGTGAGCGTTTACCCTCCTTATTTGGTCTTCCAACATTGAGATAAAAACCGGAGATCTCAGTGTCATTAATTTTGGTAATTTCCAAAGGAATATTTTTGAGTATAGATTCAGTTAATTTTACTTTAATTGACGCCATTTTTCGCACACCTAGAGTTAACCCTAAATTTTTGTCGCACATTTATCGCACGAGCTGATTTTAGTTCACTAAACTTCACGTTGATTCACTAGGTATAATTTAAAAGCACAATCCTTTCAATAGCAATGAGTTACAATAACTTTGAATACTTCACGATAGGACACGTTAAGCCACTTTTGTACACTAAAGAACACAGGTAATTTTTATGGGGTGGCAGGGGTCGAGAGTTCGAATCTCTCCATACCGACCAATTAATTACTTTCAAATCAATAACTATCTAAAGAATTGCTACAGTTTAGCTTATTTGTAAATCTTCTATAATTCCTTTCATAATAGAGACAACTCTGTTTTATTAATTTACACATAATTTTCCCCCTATAAATTACGCTGCTCTGGTAATCCCCCCAAAAAATTAATAACACTAATTGCATTAAATAACACGGTGAAATTATGATATATGCTTGTTCTATATGAACAGTTTTTAGCGCAGTTAGTGAGTTATTTAATGCAATAAAGTGATCATGTTTTTAATAAAATTGGTATAAGTATCTAACCTATATAAATAGCTCTCATGGTTAAGCAAACTATTATAATCACTTAAATTTGGGTCTAATAGAATTTAAACACTCGATACTGTGATCTTCGCTGTATGTATTGTTTGAGCATCGGTTTAGAAATACCTGACTAGGGCGTGCTGACCTTTTGTGATTGATTTTGCAGCTGTATGTTTGGTTTTTAGGCAAGGCAGCGCCTATGTGGTGTGGTTGTTCCCCATAAATAGGCGATAACGCAGCATAAATGCCAAACATGCGCTGTCCTTTGGGTTCTTTCTAGGGGCGATTAACTCTTTGTTGCTCGGTTTTTACTTATTCTTACAGGGATGTAAGCCATTAGAGTAACGCAGGAGCAGTTATCGAGCCCACTCGATTACAAACCTCGCGCCGCGATTAAATCGCCCCTAGATTGAACAAATTTCAATCCACAAAGGTCAACGCGCCCTAACACTTTTAAAATAAAAAAGCTCTCGTGATTGGTATCACGAGAGCTTTTATATATGTCTATGCACTTAATAAATTAGAAAGTAGCTAGTACTCTTACGCTATCTGTAACGTCACCGCTTTCTAGGTAACCAATAGCTTTAGGGTTAGAACTAATCTCTTTTAAAACTTCACTAGCATCTTTAGCTTGTAAAGGAGGGCTTCTACGTCCTGTAAAAATAAGCTTTGACCATACCGCATCTACTTGGGACGTGTTTCTTTGTAAAACAGTGTCGTCAAATGCTGTTCTAGCACCTTTTCCTGCTTCAAATAACACAGGTACAGCTTCAGTTCCGTCAGTAAATTGTCCCAACTTACCCATAAAAATATTTTTCACTTGCGCTTCAGAAAGCTCAGATGTGTTACTTTTATTTACAACAACAGATAATGCTGCACTGCTTGAAGTCGTTACAATAGCCGATAAAATTGTTAAGAAGAAAATTGCTTTAAAGATTTTCATGGATTCTTCCTTTAGAAAATAATATCTAACGATACAGTTGATACAATAATACTTTTGCCAGTAGCTGAAAGTGTTTCGTTAGTACGGTTTAGAAAACCTGAACCACCAGTCGCAAGACCGTCATGATTTAAAGGACGGAAGCTATCAAACTGCATTTTCAATGCCATTTTCTTATAAAAATCCCAACGAAGACCCGCTGTAATTGTATTTGAACGTGAACTTGAGTTTCTAACAACATATTGATCAAGCGGCTCACTACCTAAACCCACAACTTGAGAATCAAGACTCGCCTTTATATCTGCATCAACATCAAGTGCAAAGTTTTCAGTTAAAGATTTAGCGTATGAGTAACCAACATAAGGAGTAAATGAATCTAATCTGTATCCAACCATACCGTAAGCTGCTATACCGTTAGATAAAGAAGATCTTGCTTCTCTGTGAGCCCACTCAAATTGACCAAAGTAGCTGCCGTTGTCATAAACTACAGCAAGGCTTGTAAGGTTGAATGGTCTACGTTTACGCTGAATGATACTAAATACATCACCTGCATTTGGCACAATTTCTGTACAAGTACCAAATACACAGTTATCATTTTGAGGATCTATAGTTAGCCCTAATTGATAATCTGTACTTACCAACATTCTCATGTCACCTGGTACGTAATCGCCTTCGGCACTAAGAGTTGAATGTTGAGCATTCATGTATCCCGCTCTAAAAGTCCAAGAGTCGTACTGTACTGTTCCAACTAGACCAGCCATGTGGTGGAACTTAATGTAACTTTTACCTGGGAAGTATAATTTATCAAACTTACCTGCATAAGCTTGTATTTGGTACGAGATATCACCATCACCAATAAAGTTACTGTATATAGCATCTACACCATCGATATTATTAATCGTAGCTTGGCTATATAAATCAATAACAGGTCTAACCCAAACGTTAGAGTAGTTAACGTTACGCGTGTCTGAACCCAAAAATACAGGTGATACGAAGCGTCCAGCTCTTAAACGAAGGTTTGAATTATATTTATAACTGATGTAAGCCCAGTCTAATGATGGCTGATAGTTATTTTTGTAGTTACGACGTGAAAGCAATTGCACTACGCCTGATAACTTATCTGATATCTTGTATTGACCTTGTATGCCTAGTACTGTGTCGTTGTCAAATCTCCAATGATCATCAGAACCACTTGGTAGTGTGTTATTTTGAATAAACTCGATGTCTTGCTTATTCGTTTTTACCGCACTTAACGTTGCAAAACCAGAGATTTTAAAATCGTCTGATGCTTGAGCAACACTAGGTAATAATATTAAAGTTAAACAGATATAAATATATTTCATATTGACCCTTGGTTTAATCGAGCTATGTTTGGGCAATTACTCCAGCACCAAACCAACCCTTTTGTTTGATTGTTCAACTAAATTATAATCCATTTTTATTTTATTTGTAATAAAAATTGAACTTATTTTAGCTTTATTTGGTCTTATTTAAGTTTTCATAAGATTTATTCATATAAAGTACATAATCGATCAAATAACGGTAAAGTTATCTGAGCTACTGCCGATACGTAGAGTTTTTTACAGTTAAACACCTTAAAGTTAACAGTATTTAGAAAAAGATTAGCTGAGAAAACACATAAATCAAGTTCAAAACTTGAGAACTTACTCAGGATAAACCACACCTAAAATAAAAAAGACACTACTTGATTCGCTTTACACTACTTTTAAACATTGTCGCTTAAATCAACATCCGCAGGCTCTTATGTATACGCTTTTGGATCTGTTATTAAAAAAGCACTTAAAGACATGCTAGAAAAAACTAAAAACCTTATATTTCAAAAGCTAAATACTTTTTCATGGGGCGATAATTTAGAGGGGAATTTTGAACGTTCTCTTAACTTCTTATAGAGTTTAACTCTTATTAATGTTTACGTGCCACACCATTTCTTACCAAGTCATGACCCGCTTGAAACACATCTTCTGTAATGGTGCGTGCCAAAAGTAGTTTTTGTTGGTCATCGAATACCGCAACAAAGCGGCTACCATCATTGTTGTTTGTTGCCATACCGACACCCGCAACACCTTTTAAACCTAAACCACCACTTTCAACTTTTAATAAAAAGCTTTCAAGATCACTAAGGTTATCAATTATATCTTGTTCATTATTCATTTTAATACTCTTTAATCGCGCTTCGTTTTGACGAAGCTCCTAATAAGCTGTGCACTATTTTATAGAGTACCGCTGAAAACTTAAACCCTAAAAAGTACTTACGGCTAAATCTAAATTGATCACCGCGCAACCAAGCTCCTTTGCACTTATACGATAGTAGCTGGTACTTTTTGTCGCCGTAAAACTAATTATAAACTCGTCTTGTTGCGCTACCGCACTTTGCTCTTGGCTTAAGCACATAGCTTGAGTAAGTGAACGGAGCTTTGAATTTGTTAAAATTGCGCCAAAGCGCTGTACTGGCAGTGATGGGATCTTTATAGCAGGCAATGCTTGGCTTATAGTGCGTTCGCTTAGAGTAAAGGCATTGTTGGTAATATCAATCACGCTGCCTGTAGGCCAGTACGAGTAGCTATAATGTTTGCCTTTTGGTTGATTGTTAATTTGATTCGCCAAGTGCACTACACCGCTTTTTCCTATTACTGTCATTAGATTACCCTCTGGCGATTTAATAACAACCAAAGCGGTGTTTTCATCAATACCAAAACCGTGTTGCACTTCTGCTTTAATATTTTTAGCTTGGCTTTTATCAATAGCCATCGCAAGTCTGAATGTACGGTTTTGTTCACCAAATTGGGTATCGAGTACGCCCAAATTAAAACTACCTAGTCCACCAGCATAACTATTATTTGTACTCTCACGAAGTGCAGAAAGGCTTGTTGTAGTAAATTCACTTACTATTTTATTTTGAACCACAGTACCCGCTCCAGCCCCCACGATTACAGGGCGTGATTGCAATGCTTCAGTCCATGGGTATGGTCTATCGTTTTGATCAAATAAAACTCGGCTTGCTAACGCTGCATCACCATCATTAAACATTACACCTGTACTGTGTTTAATCAGTGAAACGAGAGCATCAATACCTTTTTCACATAAACTAAGCTCTGCTTGAATACGGTCTGGGTATATTGCCTCACGATTATATATTTTCATTTGTGTATTTCTGAGGATAGCTAATTTATCGCATGAGTTGTTTGTTATTGCGTGTACAAGCGCGGGAGTAAGCGCTAACCATTGCGTATTTATATGCGATTGAAAGAAAGCATGTGCGAGATCAGCGGCTTCATATGGGTCTCGACTAGATGCTGTAACAACAAGCATTGTAGGCTCTGCGTTATTAACTTTTAAGCTACCCGATACAAATTGCAATATATTATTCGTTGCGCTTTGGTTATTCAGATCAGTATTTACTTGCTCTTTTAGGCGCTCAGCGCTATTTAATTGCGATATGTTTGGCTGGAATATTTCTAACATATCAAATACAAAGTTATATTCATCAACGGATAAGCTACTCAGTGATGTATTATTTATATCCCGCCATAACCAAAGTAAACTTTTTCTTGTCATCGGCACTGTTTTTTGTATTTTTATTGTATTGAGTGCATTTATTGTCGCTAATTTTTTATCATCATTACCACTGGGCCAATACTGAGCTATTTTACTAATTTTAGCATCCGTAACTTTAAAAAGATTGTGGGCTTTTCCTTTAATTTGCGCGCTATTTTGGCAATTTTTAGGTGTAGAGCTTGAACAGGTTGAGAGCACTCCTCCTGCTAAAACTAATGTTTGGTTTTGTGCTTGCACGTTAAAGGCTAATGAGCAAGCAATGCCTAATAGTACAACCGTACAACGAGATAATTGTGATTTTATATCAAACAAAAGCAGATTTTTCATAATAAGACTCTAATAGCTATATAAGGAGTGATTTAGCTGATAACAAACCATGCTAAGTTTTATAATTTTATCAGTAATGCCGCTGCGACTAAACTTTTTTAAGCCTAAACATACTAACCTTACAAGCACTTGTACATTCTATGGAGCACCATTTCCCAGTAATAACAACTACCCAACACGCAATTTTTCGTTGCGAGTAACATTGTGCTTCGGTTGCAGTTTATTAAATAACCCGAACTCTGGATAATAAATCTCTTAACCTGAGCTCAGGTTAAATAATGTTGAGGCAACTTCAATAGGGTAATCATCATTTACTAATTCTTTTATAAATACTGAGCACGCATGGGGATCAGCAATTAAATAGGTTTTATGCTTAGCCCGCGTAATACCCACATACAATAAACGCCTTTCCTCTGAGTGGGTAAAGCTGTCTTGCACAGGTAATAACGACTCTAACAACACGTTATTTTGGTTATTGCTAGGAAAACCCAATTTACCTTGCTCAAAACCAATAATAATACCGTAATCAGCTTCAAGTCCTTTGGCACCGTGTAAGGTCCAAAAGTGCAACGTATTAGTTTGTTTTTTATTTTTTAAATGCTGCTCTACCTTATTAAGCATAAAGCGGTATCGGCTAAGTACCGCAATACTGGCTGTAGCGTCGTTTTTTTGAATAGTGCTAATAATTTGCTGAACTTTTACTTCAAGTGACTTAGCACCTTTATATTGGTCGTCTAATAAAATAACTTGCGGCGTACTAACTTGCACATGCGTTGTAATGTGCTTTTTGTACTGCTCTGGATTTTGCATTACAAAACGCCCAGCTACATCGCTTATACTATTGTTATATCTAAATGTTTTTTGTAACACCGTTAATGAGTGACTCCCCACAAGCTCTTCAAATCGTGTCGTCAGTGCAAGGTTGCCACCCGAAAAGCGATAAATAGCCTGCCAATCATCGCCTACAGCTGTAAAGCGGATCCCTGTGCCTTTGTTAATAAGCGTATTTAAAAAAGCCATACGTGCACCCGATATATCTTGAAATTCATCAACTAAAATATGGCTCCAAGGGACACTAAATTCACCTTTTTTCACAACTTGTGTGGCGTGAATTATCATATCATCAAAATCGATGGCGTTTTGTCTGCTTAACTCGTGGGTGTAAGCATCATGAATAGTGATAAGCATGGCCGCATAGCGCTGATGGTTTTTAAATCCACTTTGCTTTATACGCTGTTTTATTTGGGTATTGGTTAACTGCTCAACCCTTATGGCTTGTAAGCACTTTAGGTATTTCTCAGCTTCTTGTTGTAACTGCCCTGAGTTAGTTAAAAGAGCAAATATTTTGTCATCAGCTAAAGGCGTTAGCGCAACGCTATACTGCTTTAAAAGTTTACCTAAGCGCTGCTCTAATTTTCCCTCAAGCCAATTGAAATAAAAGGTTTCGAGAAAAATAGTGTTATCTTTTTTATACAGTTCGCGCTTAAGCGCTATGTGTTCGTTATAGTGCTCTTTGTTTATGCCTGAGGGAGTATTACTTTGCCTATCAATATCATAATGATCTAAGTAAATATTGTATTTTGGTAAGTAGAAGCTGGAGTATTGCTTGTTTAGCCTTTTATCGCCCGGTCCCACGCGTTGCTTTATTTTATAAGCTGGTTTGTATTCGTGCTCGACCGAATTCAAGTGCAACCAATTAGAAATAAGTAGCTCTTGATAGCTTTTAACTTTGTAACCAGCAAAGCTTTTATATTCATTAATCCGCACGTAATGTTCATCTTCAGCACTATTTTTAAAACTAAAAATATCAACGGGCTCATACAGTAAATCAACAAAGCTTTTTAAAAAAGCAGAGTTAGCCTGCATTTGCTCACTTAGCCACGCCGTAAACCAACTTTTTAACTGTAATGCATCACTAGCCAATACAGAAAGCTCAGTCGACTTTTTAGCATTTCGCAATAGTGTTAGGCCTAATGCATGAAACGTTAAAATAACAGGCGGTGTCATGCTTAAATTTGCCTGTCCTGCGCGTTTAATAAATCGCTCTTTTAGCTCTTCTGCGGCTGCTTTATTATAAGCGAGTACTAATATCTGATCTGGCGTTGCTATGTCCCGATCAATTAAATCAAGCGACTTGGCAACCATAACTGATGTTTTACCCGTACCCGCTGCTGCTAATACTAGGTTTTTATCGTTATCGCGAATAACCGCTAAACGCTGCTCTATTGTCAGTGGATTAGACTCCACATTGTTATAAAAATTATCTCTTAGAGTAAGCTGTTTTTGTTCATACTTATGGCGTAACTGCGCTACAGCGTCGATTACTTTAGGTGTGCGACTTAAAATACTTAAAAACTTTATGCTAACCGGCGATAAATGCTGTTGCCATAAAATTTGATTATGCGCGTAATTTTTACTTAAAGAAAAAACGGTTTTATTCAATATTTCAATTGAGCTGTCTCGTAAAAACTCATCTAAAGCATATTGCTTTAACTGCGTTTTAGCCTTGTTTATTTTTTGCTCCAAGCTGTTTGCAAAGTAGTGATTTAATGTTTTGCTAAGCACGTCTGCTTGGCCTTTATTTAAAAAGCTAATGCATGTGTTATTACGATCACTTAAATTAATTTCAGCACTAAACAGACGGTTTCTTAGCACAGAAAAATTACTAAATTCGCTTAACCTAAATTGCAGCTTAGTGTTATCCCTAAAGTCGATAACAAGCATGCTCTGCTCAATACTTACTCGCTTAATACGGGTAAAAAAACGACCTAACCAACTTGGTGTGGCAATATACTGCGCCATAATACTCAATACAAAAACAGACTATAAGCTGATTTTAACATACTCTTTTATAATAAATTGATGCATAACAGCAACTACCGCCCCTTAGTTATATCAATGAAAAAGTACACAACAAAAGTACGACTTAACGTTTTAATTTGCACGCTGTTTTACTGAACGTTAAGCTATATCCTTATTACATAATTTTAGCAATTGCATTTAATACCTTCACTTTTGTAAAGACAAAATTCAATTGATATAAAGGCTTATTATGACTAACAGTACATACCCTATAGGCACACCTGGGACGAAATGGAATAACAGCGATAAAGCTCAGTGGTTAGCACGTCAAAACATAAAACGCAGTTACCAAGATGAAGTGGTAACGCTAGTTGACGACCTAAAAAGCATATTAAATGTAGAGCAATACGGTGAGCTTAATTACGCCGCAGGTGTTTATCCACTGTATGTGTTAAAAACACCTCACTTTAATGCTGACAAACCAACAGTTTTAATCACCGGTGGTGTACATGGCTACGAAACCAGTGGCGTACATGGCGCACTTAGATTTGCCAAAACATCGGCAATACAACACTCAGAGCAGTTTAATATTATTGTTGCGCCCTGCATTAGCCCTTGGGGGTATGAAACAATAAATCGTTGGAACCCAGACGCGATTGATCCTAACCGCTCTTTTTACGAAAATAGTCCTGCTCATGAATCGGCTGCAATTATGGCGTTTGTGAAATCACTCGATATAGATTTAATGGCTCATATCGATTTACACGAAACAACTGACAGTGATAACAGTGAATTTAGGCCCGCACTTGCAGCCCGTGAAGGCACTACAAATACTAACTGGAACATACCTGATGGATTTTATTTAGTTGCCGATAGCAAAAAACCTGAGCCTGAATTTCAAAAAGCTATAATAAAAAGCGTTGCAAAGGTTACTCACATTGCACCGAGCGATGAAAACAACCAGCTAATAGGCGTAGCTCAAGAGCAATTTGGTGTAATTAACTATGCAGCTCGCGATTTAGGTTTGTGTATGGGCTTTACTGATGCACCTTATGTAACCACGACCGAAGTGTACCCAGATAGCCCAACAGCCACAGATGAAGAATGTATATTAGCCCAAGTAGCTGTAATTGATAGTGCACTTAAATTTATCATTAACAAGCAATCAAAATAAAAACAATGCCCAAGTAGATATCCTGCTTGGGCATTGTGGTTGGTTTGGTTGAGCCTGTGTAAATAATTAATCTTTTCAGTTTTTATAAAACTGACTATCTTTAGTTATAGTAATGCTAGCATCTTCTTGCGCCGTTACAACAAACTGTAACTTACTCACTTTTTGCTCAATATCGTAACCATCGGCTGTTACAGTAACGGGAACTCTTTTCATCACTCCTGGCTGTATAAGTGTAGAACTTGGACTTGAGAGCGTTGCTCCTAGTAAACCCTCTATGGCAATAGTGTAATGCAGTGCTTGCTGCGTTTTATTAATAATAGTGAGCGTGTAAGGATTTTCTACTAGGCCCTCGTAGTTCACTCTATAAAGCGCGTTTCTATCACGTAATACGGAGGCTTCTATTGGTGTACGTTGCAGCATCCATGCAAACATAGAAATTATTAATAAAGCCGTTAATGCGCCATATCCTACTAGCTTTAATCTAAATGGATTGGTTTTTTTACCCTCCATTTGTTTTTCACTGGCGTATTTTATTAAGCCTTTTTCGTAACCAAACTTATTCATGGTGTCGTCGCAAGCATCAATACATAAGCCACAGTTTATACATTCATATTGCAAGCCATTTCGAATGTCTATTCCTGCAGGGCATACCTCTACACACAAGTTACAGTCTACACAGTCACCTAAGTTAAGCTCTTTTGGATCGGCTTTACGTTTACGTGGTCCTCGGTTTTCACCTCGTTTACTATCATAGGTAACAAGCAACGTATCTTTATCAAACATCACTGCCTGAAAACGTGAATACGGGCAAGCAATTGTGCACATTTTTTCGCGTAGAAACCCAGCATTACCATAAGTACAAAAAGCGAATAAAAACACCCAGAACCCCGTAATACCTGACCATTCGAAGGTTAACATTTCCATGTACAAACTTTTTGCCGGAATAAAATACGCCATAAACGAGGTGGCGGTTAAAACGGAAATAACAATCCACGCACTGTGCTTAGTTATTTTTTTGCGCCAAGTGCTCAGCGTCCACTGCGATTTATCTAATTTAATACGTTGATTGCGAGTGCCTTCAATGCGCTGCTCCACCCACGAAAACATGAGCATCCATATTGTTTGTGGGCAGGTGTAACCACACCAGACTCGACCAAGCCAATTAGTTACAAAAAATAACGCAAAAGCGCCCACCATAAACAGTAAGGCTAAAATCATAAAATCTTGAGGAAGCAGTGTTAAACCAAAAATAGTAAAGGTTTGCGTTGCCACATCTAGCAGCACAGCTTGTTGTCCGTTATATTGGATCCACGGTATTGCAATAAAAGTCAGCATTAACAGCCAACCTAAATTACGGCGTATACGCTGAAAAAACCCTTTTTGCTCGCGGATATAAATTGGCCCTTCGGTGTTATAGGGCTTAATGATCATGTCTTCTTCTTTAATATCAAATTTCATAGTACTTGCTTCATTATGACGGGTATTAAGCAAGTATTTGCAACTTTCAGACCAAGCTGAAACTTCAATTAATACATTGATATTAAAGAGATTACTTAAACAAAGAAAAAGTTAAATTCGCGATATATAACGAATAACGTGATATATCACGAATTCTTAATAATCCCTAACTTTCGCATTTTTGAGCGTAGTGTACTCTCAGGTAAGCCTAATTTAACAGCCGCCCCTTTATCACCTGATATTTGCCAGTGCGAGAGCGCTAGTACAGAGGTTATATGCTGCTTTTGGGCTTCATCTAACGTAAGTAATGGATTAATAACTACTTCACCACCCGCTTGCAAAGGCTGGCTTAGCTGTAGGACAGCCTGATTAGATAAAATAGCTTCGCGCTCAAGTACATTTTGCAACTCTCTAATATTTCCTGGCCAATCGTAGGCTTGCAGCTGCATAATTGCTTTTTTACTTAACCCCTTTAAATGTTTCCCGAGCCGTTTATTTAACTGCGCAATTAAATTAGCGCACAAATAAGGAATGTCTTCTTTTCGATCTTTAAGGGACGGGACTTTTATAGGAAATACATTAAGCCGATAATACAAATCAATTCTAAACGTGCCTTTTTGTACCATTTCCCACAGGTTGCGGTTAGTCGCTGCAATTACTCTAATACTTACTTTTAGCGTATTGCTCCCGCCTACACGTTCAAACTCTTGTTCTTGCAGGACTCTCAGTAATTTACTTTGCGCCTCAAGCGGAAGCTCTGCTATTTCATCTAAAAATAAGGTGCCTTTATCAGCAAGTTCAAAACGCCCTTTACGACGCTCATTGGCACCTGTAAACGCGCCCTTTTCATGACCAAACAGTTCCGACTCTAGTAAGCTCGGTGTAAATGCAGCGCAATTTACTTTTATAAAAGCCTGTTCGCTACGTTTGCTTAGCCTATACAAATTACGAGCGACTAACTCTTTACCCGTGCCATTTTCGCCAAGTATTAGTACCGTGCTGTCGGTTTCACTTACCAGTTTTATTTGATCTAACATGGTTTGAAATATATGACTTTGTCCAACTAGCCCTGAGTCTTGCCAATCTTCGTTAAGTTCTGCAATTAAGTAGTTGTTTTCATCTTTTAGCTGCTCACTTAAATGCTTTACTTGAGTAAGTGCCTCTTGCAGTGCATTTTGTGTTTGCTGTTGCAGTGATATGTCGCGAAATACCGCTACAGCACCAATCAGTTGGTTATTTTGATACACAGGTGTTGAGGTGTATTCAACTGCAAATGAGCTACCGTCTTTGCGCCAAAAAACTTCATTTTTTACTTCACGGCGTTTACCATCAAACATGGTGCAATATATTTGGCATTCGTCAGCGGGATAAGGTGTCCCATCAGCATGAGTATGATGATGATATTGATGTATTTTTTTACCTAAAAGTTCATCAGCACACCAACCTGTCATACGTTCAGCTGCAGGATTTACAAATACCGCATTACCCGATAGGTCAAAACCATATATGCCCTCACCTACTGCGTTTAGCAATAATTTAGGGTCGTTTAAAAATTGTTTTATCATAAATACACCTCGCGAAATATCGCGAGTATTATGACAATTTCATACGCTAAGTGCACTCATTACTTTAAATGCACTCAAGCGCTCATTAAAACGCTATAAATAGTGCTTAAATAACGTTTTAATGTCTATTTTTGCACCTAGCCTTGCGGCTATTAAATAAAGTCCTGCAAGTTTTCGGTGAATAAATAGCGCATCAACGGGCGGTGTATGCCATTGCTGAGATTGCGCACTGAGGGCGAGCCCTGCATTTTTAATATTGAGCGCGAGTTCGCTATTTTTAAAATCAAACTCCCCTTCTGTTCTTAATGGCTCGCACGCCATTAAAAATAAATCAATGACGTTGTTTTTATACTCATCAACTAAGTCATTTTGAAAGTAACCAATGTGTGAAGCCGCTTTAAGCACACCTTCTCGGTTGTTTTCGCTACCGGCTTTAAACAATGCTAAGTAACCTTCGCTAAGCTTGGGTGATATTTCTCGCGTTGCGCCAAAATCAAATAAAACAATTTTTTGTGTATCAAGCTGGTAATGAAAGTTGGCAAAGTTAGGGTCGGTTTGAATCAATTTAAATTCAAACATTTCTTTGAAAAACAAATCAATCAGTTGCTCTGCAACAAAGCTTTTTTGACTATCAGGTAGCTCTGTAATGCTCTCAATAGGCTCTGCCTTTATATATTCCATAGTAAGCACTTGTTGTGTGCTGTGCTCAATATATGCGTTAGGCACTTTAAAGTGTTCGTTCTCTGCTAGCGCACTTTTATAACGTATTAAATATTGCGCTTCTCGCGTGTAATCGGCCTCTGCTAATAACTGTGCTTTGGCTTCACTAATAAGCGGCTTAATATTAAGATCCTTAGGAAGTAATCGAGAAAGTGTTAATAACGAAATTACGTTATCAACATCGCTCACTACACTTTTTGCAATACCTGGGTATTGGATTTTAACAGCAAGCTGATCGCCATTTTCTTTATAAGCTAAATGAACTTGCCCTATAGAAGCCGCTGCAAAAGGCCTTAGCTCAATATGAGAAAAACGCGCTAGCCACTCATCCCCCCATTGCGTTTTTAGCACTTCTACAAGTTGTTTATGCGGCATTGGATTCGCGTCTGAGCGCAGTAAAGCAAGTAACTGGGCCAATTCAGGACTAAGTAAATCACCGGCATCCATTGAGAGCAATTGCCCAAGCTTCATTGCTGCACC
The DNA here is from genome assembly GCF_014164085.1 of Pseudoalteromonas sp. SG45-5. Taxonomy (NCBI): domain Bacteria; kingdom Pseudomonadati; phylum Pseudomonadota; class Gammaproteobacteria; order Alteromonadales; family Pseudoalteromonadaceae; genus Pseudoalteromonas; species Pseudoalteromonas sp. SG45-5. The sequence continues at coordinate 41,211 of NZ_JACJEM010000036.1, forward strand.
ACGTAAATGTGATAACTGCATGGCTAGTTTTTCAATGTTTTTAGGTTGTAGTAGTAAGCTTTTATTATTCCAACCTTTACCGGTTAATGCGCTCTTAGCGCCATCAACTAACATGTTGGTAGCAACACCTGTTGCGAGTGAGCCTAATTTTGCAAAGCGAGAGAGTCGAGAGGTGGGCACTGTACGAGGTGCTGCCATAATATTAAAACCTAATTAGCCTGAGAGTCAGGCTAATTGATACGTATATTTTAACCACCCAGATCTACTTAAAGGTGGGGTACCAATTTAATTGCACCTTTAACTATTTTCATATCGAGTGGAAGCTTACTGAGTAGCATCATTTTAGGGTCATCCATATTTAATGTGTAAACAGGGTTAACCGCTAAAAAGGCATTTATAACATCCATTGCTTGGCTATCTAGTGCGCCTATGTTGCCTTTAAAACCACCGGCATCAACGCTCGAATCGAGCAACTTAATATTACGTAAAAAGACTGCTTTTTTTTCACTGTCGTAAAACGGGCTCCCTTCAATTTGCAGCTTTAAACGCACTGGATATTTAAGTGCAAAAGCATTGATTTCAGCGCTTGAATCTGCACCCATCACAACAACATCGCGGTTATCTGGGCCAATATTGACACTTAAGTCGTTTACATCAAACTTAACCGGTAAACCCATCAAGCTTATTTTTTCACTTAACTTTGGTAATTGCTTACCCAGTACAGCCTCAACCTCAGCGTTGGTAAATGAATACACTGAAATGCCTTGCGTAGTATTACAGGCAGTTAATAATAGCGCTGCAATAATAACTAAAATTCTCATGAGAACCCTTTTGTTTATGAATTAGTGATACATAAAAAAGCCGCTATTAAAGCGGCTTAGTAAAATAGCAACCAGCAAATATTATGCTGGTTCTAGGGCGTGTTGACCTTTGTGGATTGAAATTTGTTCAATCTAGGCTCGATTTAATCGCGGCGTGAGGTTTGTAACCTAGCGGGCTAAGTCAAAACCGAGCAACAAAGAGTTAATCGTCCCTAGAAAGAACCCAAAGGGCAGCGCATGTTTGGCATTTATGCTGCGTTATCGCCTATTTATGGGGAATAACCACACTACATAGACTCTGCCTTGCCTAAATACCAAACAATCTGCTGCAAATTCAACCACGAAAGGCCAACATGCCCTAGTGCATTAAGCTGCAAGTGTCGCTTTAAGTCGCGTTAGTGTGTCAGGTTCAACTGAACCGGCACTGAGCGCTAATAACTGTTTTAAATAATAGTTTAAATCAGCATGTTCGCCACGATGTTTGTCATCTAACATGGCTACTTGCTCTGCCATTCTAAGAGATTTATCAGTTGAACTGACGTTCGCTAGTATTTCCATGCGCGTAATAAGCTGTTCTGTATTTAATGCTGTTTTGAGCGGTGCTTGATACTGACTTGGTAACGCTTCATTGTTTTCAAGTGCTGTAATTAACGCATCTAAATTAGCTTGCTCTGATTTACTGATAAGCAAGGCAAGTTTATCTTCAATGGCTGCTAATAATTTAGTTACCTTAGGCGATAATGATCTAAATTGAGCGTACCCTTTTACTTTCGTTTCTAGGTCGTGCAACTGCGCTCTTTGGTTAACATCACTCAATGCTGCTTCAAGCTCAGTAAGTTCTGCTGCTGCTTGTTTATCTGACTCGTTTTGCTCAAGTTTTTGCTGCTCAAACTCACTACTACGCTTAGTAAATGTTTCGTCATTAAACTGACGAAATTTTTGCCATAACGCATTTTCAGCTTTCAAGCCTGCAAAACCAATAGTTTGCCATTGCTGCTGCATCTGCTTCAACTCTTGACAAGCCGCAGCCAAATCATCACTTTGAGACAATTGCTGCGCTTTTTCTACTAATTCATTTTTAAATGCGGCATTACTTTTATGAAATGCGTTTAATAAAGCCAGTACTTGTTGCTGTTCGTTTTTGTAGCTGTCATTTAATGTGCGGTATGTTTTAGGATCAACTTTACCTATACTGCGCCACGCTTTATTTAAACGATTGTATTGGCTTTCATATTGCTTCCAATCAAAGTTATCCTCTGAAGTAGCCTGCAAATGCAGTGCGTGCATATCGCTAATAATATTTTCGCGTTGTGCTTTTGATGCTTCGCGTTGTACTTCTTGCTCTGCAAAGTAACTACGACAAGGTGCAAATAACAGCTCAATTTTTTCATCAAACTGTACGCCTTGTTGCTTTTCTTCGTCGGTATCTAAACGACCTAACTCATTCCAACGTTTACGTAGCACTTTCACTTGCTCTGCACGTTGTTGTGGATCGGTGCACTCTTCGCTCACTAAGGCACTTACTTCTTCTAATAACGCTTCACGCTTTGGTGCTGCTGCGTATTTTTGCCAATCTTTTGCATTTGCAAGTTGTGCTTCAAGATCTGCTTTTATATTTACAAGCGGCTGTTGATATTGCTCGGTTAGGGTATTAAATAATTCTTCAAACCCTTTAAACACACCAAAAGCAACATTAAATCGGCCTTCTTCAATTAGTCGTTTAACATCACGCGCTTTGCGTTTTGCTTGGCTTTGGTTTTTCTCAAGTGGCTTGATTAACTCATTCATTGGCGCTAAAAATTGCTTTTTATGCGCACTTAACTGAGTTTTAAATGTACTTTGCAATGCACCATCTAAAATATTCAAGTGATTACGCGCTGCTTTAAAGCCTCTATTAAACGCAGTTAAGGTTTCATCATATTGCGCTAAACCTTCAGCAGGTTTTATTTCGCATAATGCTGCAAAAGCGAGTTTGTATTCTTTTATAGCCGTTGTTAGTTCAGGTAATTTAGTTACTTGAGTAAATAGTTTTTCTAACTTGCTTACAGCCAATTTTGATTGGGCATTGTTAGCTAGTTCTGTTTCGCTAATAGCTTGCTTAGCTTGCGCTACTTTTGCATCAAGCCAATCTTGTTGAATTTGCTCTGGTGTTTCGAGCCCAAGCTGTAACGCGTTTTCTATTTCGTCGCTTAAAGCTTCGAGCGTTGCAAGGGCAAGCAGCTGTCGCTGTTGCAGTGCTAATTGCTGCTGCTCTTTGTCGTGTAACGCTTTGAGCTGTTCAATGTGTGCATCTAACTTAGTGGTGATGGAAGTATATTTTTCATCTAGAAGCTTAACACGTTCATCACTTAACCATTTAAGCTCAAGTGCTTGCCACTGAGCTATTAAATCGCTCGCTTGTGGATTAACAAGAGCAAAGTCTGTTTTTTCACGCAAGGCATTTAGCTTAGCTAAAATAACACGGGTAGCACTTTCAACCTGAAGTGGCATTTCAATTGCTAAACGCTCATTTTCAATATGCGTGTTAAGTGCTGCTTTTGCACCGCCCTTTGCATGCTTTACTAATTGCTTAATTAATTGATGTGTAATAACAAGCTCAACTAATTGAGTTTGTAGCTCTTCGCTACCTTCTTTGAAGGCTTTTTCGACTAGTTTTGGATTTGCTAAACGCTTCAGTAATTTAACACGTACTAACAGTTCTTTTTCTGCAAATGCTAACTTTTCGAGTGTTTTAACGGGCGCAAAACGCTCTATATATTCGTTTTTAATTTGTGGTGCTAGTGTACTTTCACTATTTAAAACAGCATTAGATATTTGAAGTTCTGCTATATCTTTTAATGCTTGATCTTGTTTATACGCTTTCCACCAAAGTGGTAAGTCATTTACTTTTTGAAGCGCTTTACGGCGTATTTCAGCGGAGCTATCTTCAAGTGCTAACGTGTTTAATATGGTTGCATCACGTTCAATGTCGAGTTTTTCGATAGCATCAAGACGTACTTGTTGCTTAGGGTGTTTCCATTTTGGTGTAAAAAGGTGCTTAAAGATCATGTTCACTAAACCTAGCTATTTCGTTGTCTGATTTAAATTCTTTTTGTAGTTGAGCTTTTGTCTTTTGGATCATTTCACCATTAGCACCAATCGTAAATTGCTCATTTGATTGAGCCACTTTTGCTTGGTACAACATAACCAACTGCACTGTTTGTTGCTTTTGCTCATCGGATAAAACGGTACCATCTGGCCATTTACCAGTAGAGGCACCGTATTGTAAGCGTTCAAATAATTCGGGAGTAATATTTTGTACAAGATTATCGATATTCATGTCATTTTTTCTTTTTTAGTGTCACTAAAACAATACGGTTTATAAGATACCAAATACATCCTACGCCAATTGCAGTGGTGTAAACGTACCACTGCAGTGTTTCTTCTTGTGGTTGTAAAAAGTATAAACAGAAAAAACCACCTAAAAACAAGATAAGCGCCAAAAAGGAGTGATTTATAAACATCTGCTTTTTTTTAATTCGCTGCTCGCGCTGAAGTTGTTGAACTTGCTCGTCGTTTAGCTCTGCAATGTTACTTTCGCAATGCGGACATTGCTTATGTTTATCTGAAATTGATTTTGCACATTTTGGGCAACGAATAATCGCCATACTTCTCTCCATACTACGCATAAAAAAAGCGCCTTTCGGCGCCTTTATTGTACGTGTTTTATTTCTCGTTGTCTTTTTTGAATTCAAACCAATAAATCATTTAAGGACGATAATTTTCCACGTTACTCACTGAGTTTAGTTACTCAGCGTCTTTTGACTGCTTTTCTAAACGTTTTTCCCAAAAAGTTGCATTTTTAATGCCTAATTTAACTGGGTCAAATATGATTTTTTCGCCTTTTTTCTTTTGTTCTTCATAATCGCTCAAACATAATAAAGCAGGCTTAGCAACGAAGAAGATGGCTAAGATACCCAATATGTTGATCCAGGCCATTAAGCCAACGCCAATATCACCAATAGTCCAGATATAACCTGAATTGTTCACCATACCGTATGCAACCATGAACATAATCACAAATTTCACCAGTACAAGCGGAATACTGCCTTTAAAGTAACGATTTAAGTAAGCAATATTCGTTTCCGCAATGAAGTAATAAGCAAGTATTGTAGTAAAGGCAAAGAAAAACAACGCGATACCAACAAATGCTTGTCCAAAGCTACCAAATACACTAAATAAAGCCATTTGCGTAAAGGCTGCCGATCCAACTTCAGTAGCTGCATCAACATTTTGTACAATAAACTGCCCTGCTGGTAACTCACCCACAATATTGTATTGCTGCGTTATTAAAATCATTAATGCTGTTGCAGTACACACAAAGAGAGTATCAACATAAACAGAAAAAGCTTGTACTAAACCTTGTTGAGCAGGGTGATCTACTTCTGCGGCAGCTGCTGCATGAGGCCCAGTACCTTGGCCAGCTTCATTAGAATATATGCCACGTTTAACGCCCCAACCAATAGCTGCGCCAAAACCAGCCTGTGCTGTAAACGCATCACTAATGATTAAATAAAATATATCGCCCACTTTATCTAAGTTTAAAAATACCACGATTAATGCCAATACTATGTAACCAAGTGCCATAAATGGCACCACAATTTGAGTAAAGTTCGCAATACGTTTTATACCGCCAAAAATAATAAATGCCAAAACAATAAGAATAATTGCCAAAGCGACCAACTTAAAGCTGCCTACGTCACCAAAGCTAGTAGAGACAATATTGCCATCGCCAAATACTTGGGTAAACGCATTACCTACCGCATTTGCTTGTACGCCTGGCAGGAAAACACCACACGCTATAATTGCCGAAACAGCAAATAAAATAGCCAGCCATTTTTGCCCTAAACAACGGTCAAAATAATAGGCTGGGCCACCACGATATTGCCCGTCCTCTTCTGTTTTATAAATTTGCCCTAGAGTAGACTCTGCAAATGCGGTACTTGCGCCTAGAAAAGCAACAACCCACATCCAAAAAATAGCACCTGGTCCACCAAAACCAATAGCCGCTGCAACGCCTGCGATATTACCAACGCCTACTCGTCCAGACAACGATACTGCAAGAGCCTGAAAAGATGAGATACCTTTATCAGACGTATTAGGACTGAATAATAACTTGCACATTTCTTTAAAATGTCTAACTTGAGCAAATCGAGTTAATACTGAATAAAACAAGCCTGCGCCTAGGCATAAATAGATGAGTGCGTTACTCCAAACAACATCATTAACAGCGCTTACAATAGCTTCCATGGATATCCTCTATAGTTATATTTATTATTTTTAATTACGAGACTCTGCTTTAGCTACTTTGCAACATAAGCTTTACGAAATAAGGTTGTACCTCTCCCGCCCCGACTGATGATTTAATTAATATTAACTTAAGTACACCAACTTTGTTAACACTTAATTTTCAAAATATATGATTACACATTTGTTGTAAGGCACTACACCTGAAGTATTTAAATGAAAGTAGATTGATTTGTACCGATACGGCGATGATACGCAGCGAAGAAGCGTTGAAAACGCTTTAAGAATGCAGTTGCTATATGATGATTATTATTATTTTATACAAAGGGTTTTGTTAAAAGCAAAAAGGGTATCAAAACTATTGATACCCTTTTGATAAACGTTTTATCTTAAATTATCAACAACATTAACAATAGCCGCTAACGTATCTTGGCCAAATTGATACGAACGACGGTCTGACCAGCCATAATCTGGATCTGGTAAATCGTTATTATCTTTAAATGGCATCTCAACGGTGTAAGTTAATGCTTTAAATTCTTCAGCCGTGGCTGATGAACCTACCGTAAGGTTAGCTTGGCCTGGCTCGTCTTTTGGATAGCCATGCTCATCTTGGAATTCAGGTGTAATAGTTAAAAGTGCTGCTTTAAAGCTATCTTCTAAGCCTTTAAGACGTGCATCGTAACTTGGAATACCTTCACTGCCTGCCACAAAGTTATATGGGATAGCTTCATCGCCATGTATGTCAAGGTGCATATCTAACCCAGCTTCGCGCATTTTATTAAGGACTAGGTAAACCTCAGGGCTATTTTCCATACTTGGTGTTTGCCATTCACGGTTTAAGTTAACGCCTTTCGCGTTAGTACGAAGATGCCCGCGCGCACTGCCGTCTGGGTTCATATTTGGCACAATGTAAAAAACTGCTTTTGATAGAAGCGCAGCTGCATGTGGGTCTTCATCATCAAGTAATTTGTGAAGTAGACCTTCTACGTACCATTGGGCCATTGTTTCACCAGGGTGTTGACGTGCTGTGATCCAGATGTTTTTCTTGTCTTCACTTGGCTCACCAATTTTAAGTACGCTCATGTCGCGGCCATCGAGCGTTTCACCCAGCGTTTCTAATTGGCAAGCGCCTTGGCTTTGTGCCCAAGACAGTAAATCTAAATGGCGCTCATAGCTGTATGGTGCAAAGTAGGCAAAATACACACTGCCGCACTCTGGTTCGATTTCAAAACTTAATGTCCCATTTTCATAGCTTGATGGTACACGAAACCATGTTTGACGGTCATACGACGCAACTGCTTGGTAACCTTCCCAACCATCTGGATAAGCTGATTTTTCAAGCTCATTAATATTTAACTTATGCAATTGGTAAGGCGTTGTTTCAAGGCGAAAGTGGAACCACTGATAAAATTCAGACTGATGATCTTTGTTTATTTCTAATTGAATATTTAAAGGATCGGTGGCTTCTATTACTTTAATATTACCACTGTCGAAATTGCTGCTGATTTTCATGAAAAAACCTTTAAGTTAAATAAATTTATCTGCTTACTAATTTGCAGAGCTAACACTACAGGTACACACATACGTGTAGAAAAATACTGGGAACTTCGAAAAACAAAGTACGACCAACACTTACATAATTAAAGCCTATCACATGGAATAAGCTTTAAAAATAACACATGACCAAAAAAGCCAGCAAAATGCTGGCTTTTAAATCACTGCAATATATTAGCGAGGTAAGCTTGGGAATGACACTTCGGCCATATCGCGCATACAACGAACTACTTGGCAGCTGTAACCAAACTCATTGTCATACCATACATATAATACAATACGGTTATCTTCAACGATCGTTGCTTGTGAATCAACAACACCTGCGTAACGGCTACCTACTAAATCGGTAGATACAATTTCCGTTGATGCTGTGTAATCAATTTGATCGCGCAAATCGGAATGAAGTGCTGCATGACGTAAGAATGAGTTTAACTCTTCAACCGTTGTGCTTTTTGCTAAGTTAAGGTTCAAAATAGCGAGCGATACATTCGGTGTAGGTACGCGGATTGCGTTACCTGTCAACTTGCCTTCAAGCTCTGGTAATGCTTTTGAAACCGCTTTTGCAGCACCTGTTTCAGTGATTACCATATTAAGTGCAGCGGCACGGCCACGGCGTTCTGCTTTGTGGTAGTTATCAATAAGGTTTTGATCGTTCGTGTACGAGTGAACAGTTTCAACATGACCATTATTAATACCAAACTTATCGTTTAATGCTTTAAGCGTTGGTGTAATTGCATTGGTTGTACAGCTCGCTGCACATACAATTTTATCTTCAGGCAAAATATCTTTGTTATTAACACCATATACGATATTTTTGATATTACCTTTTGCAGGCGCTGTTAGTAATACTTTTGCGGCGCCTTTACACTCTAGATGCTGACCAAGGCCTGCTTCATCTTTCCAAATACCCGTGTTATCAACAATCAATGCATTGTCGATACCGTATTGAGTGTAATCAATTTCGCTAGGAGAGTTAGCATAAATAACTTGGATGTAGCTGCCATTAGCTTTAATAGCGTTACGTTCTTTGTCAATCGTGATTGAACCGTTGAATGGGCCATGGATTGAATCTCGGCGCAATAAGCTTGCACGTTTTTCAAGATCGCCCTCTTTACCACCTCGCACAACAATCGCGCGCAAACGTAAATCTGAATATGGACCTGATTTTTCAATCAACAAGCGCGCAAGTAAACGACCAATACGGCCAAAGCCATAAAGTACAACATCACGCGGCTCTCTAGCTGGTGAGTCAGCTATTTCTGCAAGCTCATCTTTTACAAACGTCTCTACTGAACGGCCGTTAGCAGACTCAGTGTACAAGTAGCTATAAGCAAGTTTACCAATATCTATACGTGCAGAGTTCAAGTCCATTTTGCTGATAGCTTCTAAGAACGGGAAGCTTTCGCGTAAACGTAATTTAGTGCCTTCAAACTGAGCAACAGTTTTATGAGATTTGATAATATCGATAGTACTGGCATTTACGAGAGGACGGCCATATACAGCAATTTCAATACCACGATTACGATAAAGCTTACCTATGATTGGTTGCATGCTTTCTGCGTAATCTTGGCGCTCTTGCCAACTATTCGTGTATTCTAACTCGTGAGATGAGGTCATTTTATTTACCTAAGTTAAACATTTTTGAACGGATAGCCCAAATGGGCACAGCTATTCTAATTTAATCTCAGGTTATTCTCTACTATTCGGGGCCAAATGATTTTAGAAAAGCGTAAACTTTAGCAATACCTTTGGCTAATTCTATACATTTTTGGTTGCGTTTTTTTCATATTAGCGATGAGGGAGCGTTGAACACTGTGAGGATGGTACAGTTAGTTAAAAAAGATTTGGTAGTGCTGGCTGACTTTTCAAAATTGAGATTTGCTCTACCTAGTGATACCAATTCGCTTAATTAAGTGATCTTTTTTAAGGTAAGAAAATCGTGTCAATGACAAGGCAAAAATTTCGTTATTTTGTTCTATATCAGAAATTTTAACGCAATTAGCGTCAGATTTAATCCCTCAAATTGATTAAGTAACCTGAACTCTGGATAATAAATCTATCTCGAGCAGCTATTTTCAGCGCTAACTACGTTGAATTTACTTGCAATAGGCCAGCTATTGACGCGTAAGTTCGCCTTGTTTTCACTGAAAATCTCT
>NZ_JACJEM010000037.1:0-49815 GCF_014164085.1 Pseudoalteromonas sp. SG45-5
GTAAAAACCGAGCAACAAAGAGTAAATTGCCCCTAGGCAGAACCCAAGGGCAGCGCATGTTTGGCATTTATGCTGCGTTATCGCCTATTTATGGGGAATAACCACACTACATAGGCTCTGCCTTGCCTAAATACCAAACAGTCTGCTGCAAATTTAACCTCGAAAGATAAACAGGCCCTAAGACTTATTTTTAACGATTTATATAACCACTAGCTGGCCGTTAATAGCCCCTGCTTCTTTTAAAGCTTCAAGAATAGCCATTAGATCACCCGGTGCTGCGCCAACTTCATTAATTGCACGCACCAAATCATCAAGGCTGACACCTGGGTTAAATACAAAGGCGCGAGAGTCATCTTGCTTAACATCAATAATACTTTGTTGCGTTACAACAGTTTCACCTTCGCTTAGCGGATTTGGTTGCGATACGTTTTGTTGCTCAGCAATAGTGACGGTTAACCCGCCATGCGTTATGGCCGCTGGCTGTAATTTCACATTTTTACCTATTACGATAGTGCCCGTACGTGAGTTAACTATAATTTTTGCCGCCATATCAGCCGGTGTAAATTCTAGATTTTCAAGCGTTGATAAATACGATACACGCTGTGATGCATCTCTTGGGGCAATTACACGAATAGAGACCGAATCAATTGCTTGAGCGCTATTTGGGCCAACCAAATCATTTATCGTTTTTTCTAGGCGTTTTGCGGTTGTAAAATCTGGACGATTTAAGTTAAAAGTAATGTAATCCCCTTGCATAAAGGGACTTTTAACAGCCCGCTCGACTGTTGCACCATTAGGAATTCGGCCCACAGTCGGAGTATTAATAACGACCTTACTGCCGTCTAGACCCTGCGCACCTAGCCCTCCAACAATAAGACTTCCCTGCGCAATAGCGTATACATTGCCATCAACACCTTTTAAAAACGTTTGTATTAAAGTCCCTCCGCGCAAACTACCTGCGCTACCGATAGATGAGACTGTAATATCGATTGTTTGCCCAGGTTTTCTAAATGCAGGCAGTTCTGCATGTACTGCAACAGCTGCGACATTTTTAATTTTAGGCTTTAAATTAGAAGGTAATGTAATACCAAAATTACTTAACATTCCTTTAAAGCTTTGTTGTGTGAACTGACTTTGTTCGCCAGTGCCAGGTAAACCAACCACTAAACCATAACCAACTAATTGGTTAGAGCGCACACCTTCCACCATAGAGATATCTTTAATACGTTCTGCATTTGCCGAAAATTGGCTTGCGAATAAAACTATTAAACAGAAAAATTTAAATCCATTCATATTGAATGTCCTCTAAAAAGGAAAGAGTGAGCTTGTGAAAAAGCGCGTTAGCCAACCGGCTGTTTGCGCTTCTTGCGTTTGCCCTTTACCCGAATACTGAATACGTGCATTAGCAATTCGGTTTGATTCTACGGTGTTATCTGAGGTTACATCTTGCGGGCGGACTAAACCTTCTAGACGAATAAACTCTTCACCAGTATTCAGCGTTAACCATTTTTCACCACGGATAACTAAATTTCCGTTTGGTAAAACACGCATTACGTTTACAGATATATCGCCAACTAAGCTGTTTGATTGGTTTGATTTTGAATCCCCTTTAAAAGAAGAATCGCTGCCAATACCAAATTGAATACTGTCACCGCCAATATTAACCGGTAAGCCCCCTAAGCCAACAACAGGGTCAAGGCTTGCATCGGTTTCTTTATCTGTTTCTGTTTTTGCAGCTTTTGTTGCTTGAGTCGATTCTTGTAGTTTAACTGTAATAATATCGCCAGTGCGCAGTGCTTTTCTATCTGCATACAAGTCGTTAGATACGTTTACATTAAACAACGATCCCGTTGCTACAACAGGCTCTAAATTAGGTTCTGGGTACATTGGTGCGTAGTAAGGGTCGTCTTGAACCACCTCACTATTAGGTGTTGATATACAGCCACTTAAAAGCAAAGTGCCTGCTGTAAATAGCATGATATTACGCATAAACTGCCCCTTAAACCTTATAATTGCTGATTGATATAACTCATCATTTCATCAACTGCTGAAATTACTTTTGAGTTCATTTCATAAATTCTCTGCGTTTCAATTAGGTTTACTAATTCTTCGGTTACATTGACGTTTGACGTTTCAAGTGAGCCTTGAATAATCGTACCTAAACCCTCAACACCCGGATTGCCTTGTACAGGCGCACCACTTACTGCCGTTTCGGTATATAAGTTTTGCCCTACAGGCTCTAGACCAGATGGATTGATAAAGTCACTAATCGTCAGCTGACCAATAACAACGTTTTCGGCTTGCCCTCCAACCTTTACTGACACCTCACCATCTTGAGATATCGTTATCGACTTTGCGTCATCTGGCACATTCATTTCTGGCTGAACAACATAACCCGCACCCGAGGTTACAATTCGTCCGTTACCGTCAGTTGTAAATTGTCCATTGCGCGAATAAGCAATATTGCCATCTGGTTGCAGTACTTCAAAAAAGCCAGGACCTGAAATCATCCAATCTAATGAGTTTTCAGTAGTTAGCATGTTGCCTTGTGAGAAGTTCTTTTGGTTAGCAACCACTTTCGCACCAGCGCCAAGCATTAAACCAGACGGCATTTCAGTGTCTTGCGACGAACGTCCACCTGGTTGATTAATATTTTGATAGAGTAAATCTTCAAAAATTGCGCGGCTCTTTTTATAACCAACAGTACTTGCGTTGGCTAAGTTATTTGAAATAACCGAAATATCAGTTTGTTGAGCATCAAGCCCTGTTTTACTTATCCACAATGCTGGATTCATAATAATGTCCTCACTTTAAAGCTAAACTATGCGTAATAACTGATCTTGACGTTCGTCAATTTGTTCAGCTGTTTTCATTAGTTTCACTTGTAATTCAAATTGGCGTTGATGGCTGATCATATCGACCATTTCGTGAACTGGATTCACATTCGACATCTCTAAGCTACCACTCAATACTTTTACATTGGCAGACGTCTCAACAGTTTGATCTGGCTTTGGCCTAAATAAACCATCATTGCCTTTTTCAAGCTGTGCGTTATTTGCTTCAACTACTTTAAGTCTGCCGATCTCTTCTAAAAAAGTAGCGGGTGCACCTTGCGGACGAACTTGAATTGCACCGTCTTCACTAAATGCAATTTTTTCAATTGGCACTGGTAATATAACGGGACCACCTTCGCCAATAACTTGACGACCACCGCTTGTAACTAGCATGCCTTCGGCTGTGATGTTAAGCGTACCTACTTTTGTATATGCTTCATTTCCTGATGCATCTTGCACACTAAGCCAGGCGTTGTCACTCATTGCGATATCTAAGTCACGACCGGTTTGAATAATACCGCCCGATGCCATGTTTGAACCTGGACGTTCTTGCATTGAAAATACACGCGTTGGTAAACCCTCACCAAACGCTTGCATAGAACGCGCTTGTGCAAAATCGGATTTAAACCCCGTTGTATTAGCATTCGCCAAATTATTGGCTTTAAGTGCTAACCCTTGCAGGCTTTGTTTTGCACCAGACGCCGCAATGTAGACCATTTTGTCCATAACATCGACTCACATAAAAAATCTCTAATTAAGTAAATGCAAAATAGATGCCAAAGAAGTATGAAATTGAAATTGACGTGTTTGAGCGGGGATAATGGTAGTTATATCAAGCTAAAGGCAGCTATTTTGATGCAATTACCCTGTATTCAAAAGAAAAATGCTGATACCACTTAAGCTAATTTACTGCCTAATAATGATAAAAAATCGCTGTCGGAATAGATGAGTTTTATATCCTATTATTCTAACTCTAGATAATAAAAAAGGCTGCAACAAGGCAGCCTAATATATTTAGTCGATAAAAATTTAAATTATCGTATCTGTAAAATGGCTTGCTGTAGTGTTGAATTCACTTCAAGCGCACGTGAGTTAGCTTGGAAGTTACGTTGTGCACTAATTAAATCAACAAGCTCATTTGTTAAATTAACATTTGATTGTTCTAATGCTGATGAGTTAATTTTGCCAAATGCACCTGAATTAGCTTCACCGGCTATCGGCTCACCAGAAGTTAAACTTTTCTTCCAAGAAGTATTTCCGACTTGTTGTAGGCCTTGAGAATTAGAAAAGCGAGTTAATGCAACTTGCCCTAAATAGGTAGAGTCGCCATTGCTATAAGACGCAACAATTTTTCCATCTACGCCAATATCAATATTCGCTAATCGGCCTACTGCGGCACCATCTTGATCTAATACTTTATTTTCAAAAGCCCCTGCATGCTGTGTTGGTATTTTTGAAGATGTACCAGCTTCGTCACGCCAATTTATTGTTACATTATTAGGAAAGCTTGCGCCATTACTCAAAAGTCCTGATATATTTGCGCCAGTTAACGTGACCGGGTTGAATGTATTTCCTGTATTTAATGCACCATTGGTATTAAGTGGTATGCCATTAGCATCAAACTGGAATGTTGAAATTGGGTTATACGGCGCTGTAGGTTGTGCACTACCATCTGGGTTAAATGGTTGACCGTCTAATGTGGCAAAGGTTTGCCATTCGTTAGCATTACCTGTAACAGTCGAGTCTGTTTTCACAAAATACAATTGCATTGTATGTGCTTCACCTAACGAATCGTACACGTTCGTTGAGGTAGAGTGAGTAAATGACCCCGTTTGAGTTGGGTCAAATGGTGTAATAGATGGTGGTGCTTTGGTTGAATCCAATCTAAACGATGAATACACATTTGTTGTAGCGCGAGGTGAACCAGATGAGTCAGGGATCTGGATTGCTGTAGAGGTACTTAAGCTCACCGATGTTGCATCTCCACTGACTGCATCAACAGGGAAACCTTGTAAAAAATTACCCTGTGAATCAACGATAAAATTATCTTTATTTAATTTAAATGCACCAGCACGAGTAAAGGTTTGATCTTGTGAGCCAAGCTCTGAACTAAGCGCAAAGTATCCATCACCACCAATAGCAAGGTCGAGCGAATTTTTCGTACCTAAAGTTGAACCTTGGTGAAATTGTTGAGATACCGATGTTGTTTGCACACCATCCCCAGCTTTAGTTTTACCTGAAGTAAACACTGACGATGCATAAACATCAGCAAATTCAGCGCGAGACTCTTTAAAGCCAGTGGTATTTACATTAGCAATGTTATTAGCAGTAACATCCAAATCTTTTTGTGCGGCAGCGATGCCAGTTAACGCAATATTGAAGCTCATAATTGACCTCTAAACTATTAATATTTAGCCTTAGGCTAGAAATATATTTTAAATACTTTATGCAATTTCTGCGACATCAGTCAGCTTAATCGCACCTTCTTTGGTGTTAAGAATAATGCCATTAGCACCATTAATACTTACGCTCTCAATGTTTTTATATGAGGCTATAGGCAAGCTAGTAAACTCCTCCCCCATACTCCCTTCAGCTTTTATGCTATATTCTCCCGTAGGAAGACTTTCGCCAGCTTCATTTTTTCCATCCCAGTTAAATCGTATGCCACCTGCTGCTTGAGTGCCTAACTCAATGGTTCTAACAAGTTGTCCTGACGCATCCGTAATACTGAGTTTCAAATCTTTAACAGGCTTTTCAGCTGCGATTGTGCCTTTGGCTTCACCACTGCTGTTAAGCTCTAATGTACTTGATCCGATTAATGCCTGCTTACCGACAAGGGTTGATGCCTGCAACGCCGAGTTGGAAGTCATTGAAGCTGCCAAAGACTCAAATTTTGAATTTAGATTTGAGATACCTTCAGCCATGGTAAAATTTGTCATTTGCGCAATCATTTGATCATTGTCAGCTGGCTTGCTGGGATCTTGAAACGACAACTGCTGCGTTAACAACGAGAAGAAATCTTCTTGGGTTAATGCATCACTTTTCTTTGCAGTTTCCGGCTGTTTATCCTGCCAACGCAAAGAGTCCGTATAGGATGTTGAGGTATTAATATCGTTACTCATGGTCTACCCTCATTTACCGCTGGCCCAATAGCAGTGTTTTACTTAACATTTGCTTAGCTGCATCTGCAACTTGCACGTTTGTTTCATAGGAGCGAGAGGCTGAGATCATATTCGCCATCTCCTCAACAACATTAACGTTAGGTTTATAAATATAGCCATTTTCATCTGCACTTGGATGGTTTGGGTTATATTCAATTTGTAATGGCTTGTTACTTTCAACAACGCCTAACACTTTAACGCCAACGGCCGATCCCTGTGGATTACTTACTGATGCTGACGCTTTAGTCAACTCAGCTGCAAATACAGGTTGCCGTGCTCGGTACGTTTTGTCTTGAGAAGAGCTAATCGTATTTGCATTCGAGATATTACTAGCCGTGGTATTTAAACGCACATTCTGTGCGCTCATACCTGAACCGGCTATATCAAAAACATTGTATAAACTCATAATTAGGCTCCTTGACTACCGAGTGCTTTTTTCAGACCTTTAAATTTGCCACCTAGAAACTGTAAGCTGGCCTGATACTCCATAGCATTCTGTGTATACAAGTTTCGTTCCACTTGTATATCAACAGAGTTACCATCGCCCGTATCTGTTTGATTTGGCATGCGAAATAACTCAGAATTACCGACACTACGAGTTCCACCAGCAATATGTTTAGCATTGGTTCTAACCATTGTATTGCCGCTTTGTTGGTTTGATTTTGCCGCTTTTAATGCTGTGGCAAAATCGATATCTTTTGCTTTGTATCCCGGCGTATCAGCATTTGCAATATTGGCTGCAATTACTTCTGCTCTTTTTGAACGTATTAACATCGCTTGCGGATGCAAACCTAATGCTTTATCAAAACTGATAGCCATGACCATCTCCAAAAAATTGACTTGTCTTATATAAAGCAAAAAATAAGCCATATATAAGAGCAGCAAAGCTATTTTTATAAGGGGATGTATTTAAAAGAAAAATGACACTGAAAGTGTCATTTTATAGAAGGGGAAAACATTAAACTTTCTTTTGGTAAATAATTCCAGGATTGCAGCGTACCATATCAAATTCATCACTCAATCCGGTCATCGACTCCGATGCGCCCAAAAATAGGTAGCCTTTTGGATTGAGTGCCTGAGCAAATTGTTTAATAATTTTAGCTTTTATCTCAGGTGCAAAGTAAATCAGCACATTACGGCAAAAAATAATATCAAACTTACCCATTAACGCATAAGAATCAAGTAAGTTTAGGTGCCTAAAGCTCACTTGTTTTTTAACCGTATCATTTATTTGTGCCATGCCATTGCCGCTGTCTTTAAAAAACTTTTTGCGGCGCTCTGCTGAAAGCCCTCGTGCTAAAGCAAGGGCGTCATATTCGCCATTTTTACACATATCCAGCATAGTATTAGAAATATCAGTGCCAATGATTTGAGCCCCCATACGTAACGCATTGGACTGTTTTGCTTGATATTCAGACACAGACATCGCAATAGAATAAGGTTCTTGCCCTGAAGAGCTAGCCGCAGACCAAATTTTTAATGGCCGCTTCAAATCTTTAAATTCTGGGAACAGCTTACTTTGAAGAAGCTCAAATGGATATTGATCTCTAAACCACAATGTTTCGTTGGTTGTCATTGCATCAACGACAGCAGCACGAAGTTGACGCTCATGTGGACCAAGCGTCTTACTAACTAATTGCGATAAAGATTCTACATTGAATCGAGCCATTAACGGGGCGAGCCGACTTTTAACTAAGTACTGTTTATTTTCGCCTAAAACAATGCCGCACTGTTGCTCTAAAAACAAACGAAATTGATCGTATTCACCTTGCTGCAAATCTTTATTATTCAAGTTAATGACACCTATTCAGATTAATCACAATGAACCCATTTTTTAACTGCTGTAGCTAGTTCATCTGGGTTGAATTTCGCAATAAAATCATCTGCACCAACCTTTTCAATCATTGCTTGGTTAAAAACACCACTTAAAGAGGTATGTAAAATAACATGCAATGGAGCAAGCTTAGGATCTGCTTTTATTTCTGCGGTTAACGTATATCCATCCATTTCTGGCATTTCTACATCAGATATAAGTAGCGCAACACGTTCCGTAATATCATTTTTACAGTCAAGCTTTGCTATTTCTTTTAATCGAATGAGTGCTTCTTTACCATTTTTAGCAAGCTCTATTTGAACACCTAAAGGTTCTAGCGCTCTTTTAACTTGGTTACGTGCAACAGCAGAGTCATCAGCGATAAAAATAATTCGCTCGCCTAAATCTTTTTGCATGTCACCACTTTCTGCAATTTCAGCACTTACTTCAGTATCAACTGGGCAAATTTCATTAAGTATTTTTTCTACGTCAAGTATTTCAACAAGCTCATTTTCTATTTCAGTTACCGCTGTTAAATATGAATAGCGCCCTGCACCTGATGGTGGAGGCATTATTTTTTCCCAATTCATATTTACGATACGCTCTACACCGCCAACTAAAAAACCTTGTACTGTTCGGTTATATTCAGCGATTATTATAAAACTGTCTGTAATATTTTCGATTGGGCGTCCACCCACAGCCATAGACAGATCAATAACTGAGATAGTTTGACCACGAATATGAGCAACACCACGAATATAAGGATTAGACTTTGGCATACTCGTTAGTGGAGGACATTGAAGCACTTCTCTCACTTTAAATACGTTAATACCAAAACGCTGCCTACCCCTGAGCTTAAATAATAGTAATTCTAGGCGGTTCTGCCCAACCAACTGAGTGCGCTGGTTTACTGAGTCTAAAATGCCTGCCATTCAAATCTCCTAAAGAAAACAAGTATTACGGAATGATAATTGCTTTCTGTTTATAAAGCTTACATAACATCACGGGAGCGTCTTTTTTTTGACGCAAAATATTTATACCCTGTTTGAAACCATAAGCATAGTCGAAACATTATGAGTTTGTTAAAAAAAATCAGAAGATACAGTGTTTTTTATTTTGTTGCTAGCCTCAGTTTAGTATTCTCTGTACAAGCCAAAGTCTTTGATAAAGATTTACTGCAGGAGATGGCTATATCTTATGTTGCAGCTCAAATTAATATTTCAAACGATACGCAGCTAGACTTAAGTGCTTTACCACTGGATAGTCGCATACCAGATCGTACCTGTAACACGGAGCCTGAGCTTTTAATTCCTAGCGATCCCCCCTTTAATCGCCAAGTTACATTACAGATAAAATGTAACGATGCGCAAAGCTGGGCACAATACGTACACGTTAGAATAGTCGAAATGGCGCCAGTTGTGGTCACGAGCACAAATTTAGCGCGAGGTGAAATTATAACAAGCTCTCACCTCACCATTGAGATGAAACGCACGCATTTTATTAGAGCGCAATACTTAGATGATCTAAAAGTACTTATTGGCAGTCGCAGTAAGCGAAATATAAGAAGCGGCACGCCCGTATTATTGAATCAAATATGTATGGTCTGTAAAGGCGACCCTGTCACTATTTATGCTAATATTAAAGGACTTAGAGTAAAAACCTCAGGTATTGCTTTAGAAGATGGAATACTTGGTGAACAAATAAATGTTAAGAACAAAAAAACAGGTAAAGTTTTAAATGCACGAGTAGATGGTGTAGAGTCCGTACAAGTGAATATTTAATATAAATTTATACTAAAGTATCCTATGGATATGCCGATAACTTAGCATAGTTGGGTAATATACAGGTTTATTATTATGGTCAATCAAGTTAATAAAGGTAATCAACAAGCAAGTGTTTTAACTAACACTAAACAGCAAAAAGTTGATTTACAAAGAGATAATACAAATACACAAGTGGCTCAGTCTGCTTCACCTAAAGCTGCAAGCGACTCGGTAAGCATAACACCACAAGCTCAACAATTAAAAACACTTCAAGACAAAGCGCAACAGTCGACTGGTTTTGATAGTGACAAAGTGGCTGAGTTGAAAAAAGCAATCACTGAAGGTAAGTACCAAATTGATAACGAAAAGCTTGCTAAAAATTTAGCTGATTTTGAGTTTGACGTGTATGGCTGATCATAACGGTTTAATTACAATTAAGCTTAATGAACAAGTTGATTGCTTGGATTCTTTACATGACTTATTGAACGAAGAACTTAATTCGATAGCATCGCGACGTGGTGAAGGTTTAAAAGAAATTGCCCAACAAAAAATGTCTTTTTTAACTAAGCTAAGTTCTCTCGATAAAGAATTAAATACACTAATAGCAAGTAATGATGAGCAATCATCAAATGTTAAAGATTTAATTACACTCATACGCAAAAAACTTGAGCAATGCCAAAAGCAAAATGATGTAAACGCACATGCGGCACATCAAGCCCAACTTAGCGTAAAACAATTAAAAGAAATTTTGATTGGTGCCCCCTCTTCTATGACCTATGACCAAGGTGGTAGCGTAATTAATACTGATAATAAGTTAGTGCATAACTTAAAAGCGTAAAATTAAACCTGTAAGCGCCCTACTAATATTATTAGTGGGGCTTTTTTATGCTCGATTGGGGCGCGGTGATCTTTCAAGATTAAAATTTTATTATTCTAAATAAAAATTTTAACAACGTTATGGGGGAATTTAATTCGTTCAATCATTCAAGTACTTATGCCGATTAGTATAAGTGTTAATTGCGGCGTGATATTTGTAACCTAATAAAGCAGATAAAAGTTGAACAAAGCTGCTGGCGATCCATTCTATACCCCAGTAAACAACATGAGTAACCCTTCTAAGATGAAACCCGAGGGCAGCACATGTTTGGCATCTATGCTTCCTTGTCAATCACTTACGAGGGACAACCACACTGCACTACACCGACTCTACCTTGCATAAATACCAAATAACCTGCTGCAAAATCAACCACAAAGGGTCAACAACCCCTAATAGTAAGTCACTTTTTTAACTTCACGTGGTTTAATCTCACCTATGTATAAATCGTGTACGCGTTTCATATTAAGCTCAAGCTCTGTTATATATGTATCGTTTACTGCATAGGTTTTTATGATTTGTGCACCTTTAATAATGCCATGTACCTTACTTTGTAAGTAATCATCTTTTGCTATTGAGCCTTCAACCGTGGTGCCTGCGGTAATTTGTTGTCCGTAAACTTGCTCTGTTAACTCTCGGTAAGCCTCTAATTTTGAGGCTTTAATAGCCATCAATTGCTTTTGTGAGCTATTATTTCCCTGTTGCAAGCTAATGGGTGCGTACCCTACTGCTTTTAAAGTTGGGTAATTATTTGGCTCTACATATTTATATTCAACATGTTTATCAAAAACGCTACTGCAACCACTTAAGGTTAAACAGCCAAGTGTAATAAGTAATGTAATTACGCGCATAGTACCTAGCCCTTAAATATTAATTAACCTAACTTATGCACGTTTAATGCCATTTATAGTGTTGTTTTAGGCTTTGACATAATATTGGTACAGTCCTTGCTCTAACCAATACACTAGCTAAAGTTTAATGGGAGTAAGAGTATGAAATCGTTTTTATCGTTAGCATTTGCGGGGTTAAGCGCAACGGCATTATTAACGTTTTCGCCTTTTACAAAAGCACAATGGTATGAATCGACCGGCCACGCACAAGTTCAAAACGGCGATGTGAGTGCAGCTAAATCTGCAGCAATAAAAGATGCAATTACACAAGCATTAGTCTTCTCTGGCGCAAGGGTCAGTTCGGTACAAACCTTAGTAGATGGTGTATTGATGCAAGATCAGCTAAAAATAAGTAGCCACGGCGAAATACAAAAAATTGAACTTGTTAGCGAAAATCAATACAGCAATAAATTTGCAATTACACTACGTCTCGATATTTTTTCTCAAACAGAGCACTGCCCACAAAGCAGTTTTAATAAATTTGTAGCCATAACACAAAGTCAGCTTAATCATCGCGAGCAAGCTAGACTGGGTCAAATATTTGACATAAATAAAGCCGTTAGCAAAAATATTTTTACCTCATTACAAAAGTCAAAAATGAGCGCAGTACCTGTAGCCTATTACAAGAATGCGATTAAAGTTGATAAATACTTTTCTCAGCAGCATGACTACTCAAACGCGCAACTAGAAGAAATCGCTTCTCGCAGTAATGCACAATACGTTCTACTTAGCCAAATAACTAACTTATCAGCTAGCGACAAATTAAATAGCGATTACGCATTTTGGCAAGACGAAAGCTATCAACGCAGTTACAGCATTGAATTTGTCCTGTTTGACGGCACTACCTACGAACAACTTTGGCAAAACAGCTACCATAGCCAAGCGGTATGGCCATTTAAAAAAACAGCCATAGTCGATGTTAATAGTGATAAATTTTGGCAGTCGGCTTATGGACAAAATATTAATAATATAAACCAATCTATAAGCTACGATATTCAAGCGGCTATGGCATGCCTACCTACACAAGGTAAAATAATGCATATGGAAAACGGTAAAGTCGTTATTAATTTAGGCAAGGCGCATGGTCTAAAAAAAGGCCAAATGCTAAGCATTGCACATCATAATTATTTAACTGATGCCGCAGGTAATATTATGCCCCATACGGTGACTACTCTTAATACAATTCGCATAGAGCAGCTGTATCAACAAACCGCTATTGCAGTCAGTATTGATGATAAACCGCTGCCAGGCGTGCAAATTAACGATGTAGTAGAAATAATTAGCCAAGAGCTTTAAATATTTTAATTAATTTTTTTAGTCAATTTAGCTTTTAAATTAGGGTGAGCCGACAACCACTCACCCAATTGTTCAACGCCCGATAAATGCGGATAATGTTTTCTACATGCAAACACCACATTACGCTGCTGATTAGGAAATATAGGTAAATAATCAATTCCTATACGGTCGGTACACGCCAACTTTGGAACAAATGTAATACCGTCATCCATAGCCACCAGCGCAAGTAAAGTCTCTAAACTATTCCCCTGATACTGATTAGATACGTCAACACCGGCAGAAAAACAAAACTTTTGGGCTTGATCTTTAAAGCAATGACCATCACTTAACATTAACAGGCTGCAATCTTGTAAGTCACTGAGTGATACTTTTTTATGCTTTGATAACGTATTGTCGTGCGATACAGCAACCAAAAAATCTTCTTTGTATAAATTAACAGTATGGTAATTTTTAAGCTCTGGCACATCGGCCAAAATTGCAAAATCGAGCTGACCACTGTTAAGGGCCTCTAGAATAGTGGCCGTTTGCATTTCAATAAACGAAAACTGGCTATCAATAAACGCCGCTTTCATCGATGTTAATAACGCAGGTAATAAATAAGGCGCAATGGTAGGAATAATACCTATGGTCAACTTGCCTTGTAGTGGTTCGTTAGACGTAGCGGCAAGTTCTTTGAGTATTTGCGTTTGCTCTAAAATAATCTCTATTTGTGTCAATAAACGAGCGCCTTTTACTGTTAAGGTAACCTGCTTAGTTGAACGGTCAAACAAAGTAACGCCGAGCTCATTTTCAAGTTTTTTTACTTGACCACTTAATGTAGGCTGACTTACAAAACAGGCATCAGCGGCTTTGCGAAAATGCTTGTAGTGCGCTATTGCTTTTACATATTCAAAATCTTTTAAGTTCATATTCAGCTCTACGTGATAGTTTATAACTATCAGTTTAATACAAACAAACGATTGGAACTATATTTAATTGTTCGCCATAATGGCTATCAACAAATCAAGAGGAACAAAAACTATGTTAAACAATATTGAAGGCCAAACAATCCCGAGCGTTACATTTGCAACTCGTCAAAATGACGAATGGAAATCAGTAACAACTGATGACATTTTTAAAGGTAAAACCGTTGTCGTGTTTTCACTACCAGGTGCATTTACACCAACATGTTCATCAACTCATTTACCACGTTATAACGAATTAGCGGGCGTACTTAAGCAAAATGGCGTTGACGAAATAGTATGTTTATCAGTAAACGATACCTTTGTAATGAATGCATGGGCTGAGCATCAAGAAGCGCAAAACATTACTTTATTACCAGACGGCAACGGCGAATTTACTGACGGCATGGGTATGTTAGTAGACAAGAACGACCTAGGCTTTGGTAAGCGCAGCTGGAGATACTCTATGCTAGTTAAAGATGGTGTGATTGACAAAATGTTCATCGAACCAGACTTACCAGGCGACCCGTTTGAAGTATCTGACGCAGATACAATGCTTGACTACATAAACCCTAAGCAAGCTAAACCAGAGCCTGTAAGCATATTTACAAAACCTGGCTGTCCATTCTGTAAAAAAGCGAAAGCGCTACTAACAGAAAAAGGCTTTGCATACGAAGAGATCACGATGGGCTCAGGCGCATCGCTAACAAGTCTTAAAGCAATATCTGGTCGTGAGACTGTTCCACAAATATTTATTGGTGGTAAACACATTGGCGGTTCAGACGATTTAGAAAAATACTTTGCTTAATTAAGTAAAAAATTAACAGGGGCCTTAAAGCCTCTGTTTATTAAAGGAAAACGCTATGAAAGAATTGCAAACCGATATTGTTGTTATAGGTGCTGGTACTGCTGGTTTAAGTGCTTATCGTAATGCTAAACAGTTTACACAAAACGTATTAATGATTGAATCAGGCCCGTACGGCACAACATGCGCCCGTGTTGGTTGTATGCCAAGCAAATTATTGATTGCCGCAGCGGAAGCCGCTCATTCAATTGAAATGGCCCCTGCATTTGGTGTACATAGCTCAAAGCCTATCATTGACGGTAAGGCAGTCATGGCACGCGTTAAAAGTGAACGCGATCGCTTTGCAGGATTTGTAGTGGAAGCCGTAGATGAATTACCCGATGATGATAAAATTCGTGGTTACGCACAATTTTTAGACGCTAATCGCGTACAAATAGACGACCACACAATTATTACCGCTAAGCGCTTTGTAATTGCCACCGGTTCACGCCCTTCATACCCTGGCGTATTTAACAATTTTGGCGACAAACTGGTTATAAACGACGACGTATTTGATTGGGACGACCTACCAGAATCAGTTGCTGTATTTGGCCCAGGCGTTATAGGTCTTGAAATTGGCCAAGCACTTAGCCGACTAGGCGTAAATGTAAAACTGTTTGGTGTAGGCGGCGCAATTGGCCCACTTACCGACCCTGTAGTAAGAGATTACGCAAACACAGTTTTTGCTCAAGAATTTTTTGTAGATACCGACTCAAACGTATCTGACATGATGCAAGTTGGCGACAAAGCACAGCTAACTTACACCGACAAACAAGGTGACAAACACACCGAACAGTTTGACTACGTACTTGCAGCCACAGGCCGAGTACCTAACGTAGACAAGCTTGGACTTGAAAACACCGGCATTGAGCTTGATGAGCGCGGCGTACCCATTGCCGATGCACGCACTATGCAATGTGGCGACTCAAACATATTTATAGCGGGTGACGCTAGCAACATGATCCCACTGCTACATGAAGCATCGGATCAAGGTACTATTGCAGGACAAAATGCAGGGCGCTTTCCAGATGTTCGAATAGGCTTGCGTAGAGCTCAAATTGCAGCGGTATTTAGCGACCCACAAATAGCAATGGTCGGCGAAAGCTACAAAAATATCACCGACCGTTTAGGTGAATGTGGTTGCTTTGAAGTAGGTGAAGTCAGCTTTGAAAACCAAGGCCGTAGCCGAGTAATGCTTAAAAATAAAGGCCACATGCGTGTTTACGCAGAGCAAGGCACAGGTTTATTTTTAGGTGCTGAGTTTATTGGCCCACAAGCAGAGCACATAGCACATTTACTAGCATGGGCCGTTCAAAATAAAATGACCGTACCACAAATGCTCGATATGCCATACTACCACCCTGTTATCGAAGAAGGGTTACGCACCGCACTGCGCGACCTAAACGCCAAACTTAAATTTGGCCCTGATATTATTAACCACTGTATGGAATGTGGCCCTGGCGCATAAACCATTTACCACATAAACACGCCCTAACAAAAGCTAAAGCATTTACTTTGGCTTTTTGTGTATTTTTTTTAAGCAGATCTCTCAAAAAAAATATTAGCTGTTACACTCAATTGATATCTCAATTAAAAAAATGGAACAGCCATGCCCAATAATAAATTTAGACTAGTCACTCGCAGCGATTTTGATGGCCTAGTATGCGCCGTACTGCTCAAAGACTTAGACCTAATAGACGACATTGTATTTGTTCACCCAAAAGACATGCAAGATGGAAAAATAGATATTACCGAAAACGATATCACCACTAACCTCCCCTACGTTGCAGGCTGCCACATTGCATTTGATCATCACCTTAGCGAAACAGTACGTAACTCAAGCGACATTAAAAACCATATTATCGACCCACTCGCCCCATCGGCTGCTCGTGTTGTTTATGACTACTACGGCGGCGTAGAAAAGTTTCCAACTATTTCCACAGAAATGATGGAAGCGGTAGACAAAGGTGATGCAGCTCAGTTTTCAAAAGACGAAATATTAAACCCAACTGATTGGGTATTAATGAACTTTATTATGGATGCACGCACAGGCCTTGGTCGTTTTCGCGAGTTTAAAATTTCAAACTACCAATTAATGATGAAACTCATTGACGCCTGCAAAGATCAAAGCATTGAGAAAATACTACAAATGGAAGACGTAGCCGAACGCGTTGCTTTGTATAACGAACATAATCAACAGGCAAAAGAACAAATAAGCCGCTGCGCTGCAGTCCATAACAATTTAGTAGTGCTTGATTTAACTAAAGAAGAAACTATTTATGCCACCAACCGCTTTGTAATTTATGCCATGTACCCTAACTGCAATATCTCGATTCATAAAATGTGGGGGCTTAAAAAGCAAAATATTGTGTACGCGATTGGTAAATCAATCACTAACCGCAGTTCAAACACCAATGTTGGCGAACTGTGCCTTAAATACAATGGTGGCGGGCATTTAAATGCAGGTACTTGCCAAGTAGAAACAAACCAAGCCAAAACGGTATTAAGTGAATTAATTAATACAATTACAAGTGATGGTTAGTCAATAACACCATAATAGCTGGGGCGTGTTCTGGCTATTATGTAAAACATAGACCTCGCAAAACACCTCATATATTTATAGAATAATAACCCACTTAAAAGGAGTTATTATTTTGATGAACAATATAGAAAACTTTGAACAAACCCTATATTTAGATGCGAAAGCAGGATTCACTAAAATTGTACACGATCACGGTCACGATCTTTATGTACTCGGGTTTTATCACACTGGAAGCTACAGCCTGCTGCCAATGTTTAATACTTTATCCGATTTAAAAGAAGTCTTTGAAGAAGAATACGATAACGAAGAGGATGACTTTTTATTGGCAAAATGGAATCCGGATGACTTTCCTTCACTTGAAACCTACTCTGAATACTTTACCAGCACTGAAGAAGCTTGCTATGAACTCAATGATACAGATTTCAGTGTAACTGATGAACAATCACAACAGCACTGGCAACAATGGTTACAAGCATTAGAACGTGTGTTAATTCGTCTCGACACCGAAGGCGTGTTTACAAACGGCATTAATCGTAACAAAGTCACCTTAGCAATACTTGCATATGATGAAACCGAAGCCGTTCAATTTGAAAGAATCAAGCGCATTAATCCGCCCGTTGTTTTAGAAAGTGTTAAAACAGATTTTGAGACAATGATTGCCAGCCGCAATAAAGTAGAGCAATTAGTAATGGCAGAATTTGAGAATATGTAACAAGAGCGATAATTTTTATTAAAAATAAATTACTCATATTGACCATAGTAAATAATTGTTCTAAAAAACATTCAGCTATGGTTACGTTTTAAGAAAATATATTAAAGCGAGCTGTAACATAAGCTCGCAATGCAACTAAAAGGAGCTTTATATCTGGTTTGAAAAGCTAACTGGTTTTTGTGAAGACTCCCCACTACAAGTCCGTAAAAATTTGTCAGTTAACGGTAATATTTTAAAATCTCACATTAATGCAAAGGAGTATTTTTGCGGTTTGTTGCAGATACCATCACTATCCGAATTACGAAATCGTGTTAATGACATTGAAACTCGAAATATAAAAATATCCATCCGAGAAATAGTCGCTAATGTTCAAGACCTACATACACAAAAAGCAAATGCAGTGACATTGAGATTAAACAGGACTGGAGATTAAACAGGACAGCCACTCTAGTTGTACAAATAGTATTGTGTCATTAAATTTACTTTTTTGACCAAGAATTCACCTCTTTTTGTATTATTATTCACAAAGCACACATTAAATAAGTCATTATCACTCTTAAACCTAAATTACGCGCATGAAAATGACTGCATAATTGCAGTTTTAACTTTTATTGAATGGTTTTTAATTTATGCCAGTAGCTTTTCGCAGTTGCTAATATTTGTTCGCCGTTTACGCTTTAAGTTTTCACAGTAACTTGATTGTGAAGTGGGTCTCCCTACTGCACCATGAAATACGCGCGTAAATTGTGTGGTGAGTTTTAACCAGTTTTCAGGGGAAACATTAACCCTTTCGAGTAAGGGTAAGTGTGTACTTTTAATATACCCGCGTTTATCTTCTCGTATACAACGCCCTGTTAATTCAACAAGTTCAAGGTACGATTTAAGCTCAAACGGTAGCCCTTTTAGCATGATTTGACGTGGCATGCCTGCAAAGCGGAGAAGTTGTTTTGGTTGTTTTCCTTCCTTTGCACATGTTAAGCGTAGTTTGGCGCTGGTATGGTCAGATTCTTCTGGGGTGTTAGCCATTTTAGCTCTGATTGGGTTTAAGTCGACATACGCCATACAAGCTACCAATGCGGCTTCATCAAGAAGTGCTTGTGACCTAAACCGCCCTTCCCAGAACCTACCTGTGCAGTTATCTTCTTTGTTTGCTCTGCGCGCAATGTCTTCATTTAATAACCTCATAAACCAACTAATACTTGATAGGCGTTCTCGGTATTCCTTTACTGTTTGATTAAAAAAGATAAGTTCAGCTTTACTTAGCTTCTCACCCTGTATGTACTTTTGCGTAAGTACAGTGCCCTTACACAGCTTGTGCCAGCGAATAACAATTGCTTTGTCATTCAGCCGATTCGCTTTTTTATCATCAACATACAGGACTAAATGGGTGTGATTACTCATAACAGCATAAGCACAGACGTCAATACAAAATATCTTGGCTAACTCTAGCAGTTTGTCTTCAACCCACCCTCTGCGGTGTTCGTAAGATTGACCAGTAAAATAGTCTTCACCGCACAAAAAAGCACGCCGAACACAACGTGATATACAGTGATAATACTTTGTATCAACCAAACTTACTTGACGCTTTCTTGCGATAGCCATGTGACACCCTGCTGGTTTTTGCACTAAACAAAGACTAGTACTTCGTTTCACAAAGTGCAAAAATTAGAATGGGTGTCATTGTTATTGGTTTGCATCATTGTTATTGGTTTGCAAGTGCACCACTGACCATAACCCACCAATAAAAATTACGCTAAGATATGCACACTTAGCGCCAGAACATAAAGCTGCCGCTGTTAATTTAATTGGATAGAACTACTTAAATATTCATTATTATTTAATACGTCTTTTTATAGAATATGCAACCATATTCCACGATTGATATTGTATTAAAGCTGCATCCACTATTTTATCTATAGCAGCTCGATCATAATTATCCCTATAATAATCAACATCTTTTTTTCCTTCAATTTCAGAATTTAAACAATGTGCAATCATTCGAGGGTTAGCAACGCCTCTTGTCGTCCATTTTTTTATGCAATACGGATAAGCTATAAGAAAATAAAACTCTCTTTCTGAATACTTTTTATTGAGCTCATCTACCTTGTCAATTCCACTAAGCTGCCCTTTTAAACAATGCTGATACATTCGATTATCTAGCTGGCCTCGTTTAGTCCATTCCTTTTTACATATTGCCATACTATTTGATATATAGTTATTGCTTGGTAGAGGTTTTTGATAGGTTAATCCCATTTCATGAGCCTTTTTAGCCCGACGCACTTCTCTTGCTCTATCTTCAAGTACCGCGATCTCTTTGGCTTTTTTCAGTAATGCCTTTTCTTTGGCTTCTCTTTCTAACGAAAGCTGCCTTAACTCTGTTTTTCTTACCAACTTAAGATGTTCTATTACTTCCTTGTTTATTTTATTGAATTGATCTTTTTGAGTCGCCTTTTGTTCATTACATTTAACGAAAAGTTGAAAGCTTTTGTTATTTGATAATTTTTTAGGTCTGCATTCTTTAGATGGTTTGTAATAATTTTTCCAATCAAGTTCAATTTGCTTGGTTATCTGCTCTATATTCGAAGAGTTATTTAAGTTTTCGACAGCGTAAGTTTGATTAACGGTGAGCGTAAGAGCACACAAATAAATTAATTTATATTTAGAATATGAGATCATTATTCGTCCTTGATCAATAAAAAGAGAAATCTAACAAAGTAAATTATTACTATACCCTAACAACTCAGGGTACTAAGAAAAAATTGTAAAATATTAATTGGCATAACTATCTTTATTACTGCTCATATATTCAAAGATAGCAATCAACAACGGATACTAGATTTTAGATATGATTGGGCGGCTTTGTTGGAAGATGCAAACATTACCGACTTTAGATTTCACGACTTACGCCACCACTTTGCAAGTAAGTTAGTAATGGCAAGTGTAGACTTGAATACAGTACGTGAGCTGCTAGGTCATAGTGACTTAAAAATGACGCTAAGGTATGCACACTTAGCGCCAGAACATAAGGCAGCAACGGTTGATTTGATTGACTAAACCTACTCGAGTATTACTGCTAGATAGTTTAGAAATATGTCAGTAAATCGGTATTAAAAACTAGCCCGGTCAGGTTATTATCGTTAATTAATTTTTTGAAATCGTCGGTGCAGTAAAGTGACAGACCTGATTGCATTTTCGATTTAAAAATAAGCTTATTGCTTATATCCTCATCATCAAAAACAAGTGACTTTAACCCATCTTCAAAGCCATCTAGGTATGCTCTTTCTGTTAGACTCAAATCCTCTTGAGCAAATATTAATGGATTGAACAAATATAAGTTATCACCATTAGTCTTTAAATCAATGAACTCACCAAATTCACTTAAAGAGGCGTTTAAACACTCATAAGCAGATTCATTAAGTACTAAAAATGAGCCGTATAAATTAACGTCATAGCTTTGCTTTTTTGCCTTTGGTTCATGCTTACATTCAAAACCATTAGGGGATAGCTCTGATAATGTAGCTTTTCCTTTAGGGACATCATTCATAACGATTTGAATAATATTATCGCTCATAAGCTTATTCGAGTTCTTAACTATCTGTTTTGACATTTCCATTATATCAAGGTTAATTACATCGTAAGCATTTGTTGGCTTTCTTAATTGATATACATTCATATGCCTTTCCATTGCTTATCTATTTTCTCAAATATTTTACTTGGCAACGTACCAGTCCTAATTGCAACTTTTACATTTCGAAGTTTATTCATAAATAAAGCTTTATTTTTATTCATGTCCCCACCTAGGCTACCACCTATCCATGATTCATAATTGTATCTATGTATTTTTCTGTGTGGTGGTGCATCCTTTGTAGCCCAGTCATGGGCCTTATTCTTGACAAAATTAATAAGCCAAATACCATTGTGTGGGTCGTTAATTCCAATACCGGCCATGTGAAGATTTAACCTTGCTCGTAATATAGCTTGTTGGTTGTATCGACCTTTACCTGAAATTATATGATGCGCTTCATGCTCTTTTGTCGGCTTAGGTTCACCTACTGAAAATAAGTAACGCGCAAGTGAATTTGTTGGATGATGTTGTTCTTCCGAAAGTTCAAACTGCGCAGCCGATGAGTTTAATTCTCGGTACTCCTTGAGTGCTATTTGCGCGATTGATACCGACTCAATTCGCTTTTCTCTGCTTGTAGATGATCGTAATCTTTAACTAATTTTTTTAACTTCTCAGCATCTGGGTTCTGTTTGTTAACCTCGTCATGGTACTTTCTTGCTTTTAGCTCGAAGTTATAAATAGCCATTGCTAAAGGAGAAGGGTCTGAAGGGCGCTCAGGTTTAGGGTACGTTTTTTGTAATTGCATAGTAAAATATTCCATTATTTCAATGTGGCAAATCTAATATAGCCCTAATCAAAACGCAAGCCATTTTGTTATTACAAATATATTCTAAATCACTTAAGAGCAAAGTAGTTAATCTTATAGGCTTTCCTTGCCATGATAAAAGCAACCACCTCAACGCATTATGAAGCTCAACAGGATATAATGAATTACATCTGCGTGGTACAACAGTCGTCGCTTACATTCGTACTTAAATTATCAAAGCCCAAATGACTTTGAAGAACGAACCGAAACATTAGATATAGTTTCTTAACTGGGGTGACTGAATTTAGTTGACCACGTCATAGGTATCTGTAACTTGGGTTAATAGACATATGTGCCACTGCTAAATATATGCTACATAGAAACTAATGGCAGGGAGGTAAAATTCGTAACTCATTGATTTTATTGGTAGCCCCTACAGGAATCGAACCTGTAACTGCCCCTTAGGAGGGGGCCGTTATATCCATTTAACTAAGAGGCCACAAAGCGGTGTGCTTAATGAGTTGAATTATAACGGTATCTGGTTTTTTATATCAAGCACCGAATGAAGTTAATTGCTTGATAAGTATATATCTTCTTTATTTAGTACATACAGCGGTATTAATTTTCGGCTACTGGCCGCTAAACGTTTGCTTTGAACATTGATTACACGCGCATTGACTTCAACGCCATTTTCACGATAAATCAATGTACCTGATAATATATGGCTCGCGATATTATTTTTTGCCAGTTTTGACGTATCACGCGAAAAAGCAAAGTCGCCTTGATTGTTTACCGTAATCAAATCTGCTGTTTTAAAGTCTACCGTGTTATACCCAAATTTTTGCAGTTGGTGCATAAACGTTTCTGATAATTGATTACCTAGTTGGTTCGTTGTTTTAAGTGTGGCATCTAAATCAACAAACGATGCAACTGCTATTGATATACCTTGCTCAATTCGCATTGTTTCTGTTAAATCGAGCGCCATTTGCTCGACATAATTGGCTAGTATTTTATGGTGTTTACTTGGGATAAACTGGCTTGAGTCTTTGTACTCATCTACTTTATCGTTTTCAACCTGTTGTAGCATTTGACTAAAATCGTAATTATTAGTGGTGCTTTGTGGCGTTTCTGTTGTGACTTTATTTGGCTGGCTTTGTAATAAATTACACCCCGAAATTAATAGGGATACGCCCGCTATACAAATAAGTCTTTTAACTAGATTAGTCATCATTAACCTCACTTACTTGCTTGTTTGAGCATCAAGCCATCTTTGCTGCGGCTGCTATTGAGTGCATCTATCACAGCTTGAGGAATAAAGCCCTGCGCTGAGCCTACAACCGCTTTACTTTCGAGCCCGACTATTCGTGCGTTGACCAGTACTCCGCCTTGATGGTTAACCAAGGTGCCCGCTAATACATAGCTAAAGTTTTGATCTTGATTAAGCTCTAAATAATCACGGCTAAATACATAATCTCCGCTTGGCGTTACGCGCATGTAGTCAGTGGTTTTAAAATCAATAACGGGGACGCCAAAATTATGCAGCTCGTGCATAAAGCTTTCGGCTATTTGATTACCTAGCAAAGTAGCGTTGTTATAATCATGATCTAAAAATATAAAACTTGAAACTGCTAGCGGCGTTTTTGTGTTCACGTACTGTAGGTTTTCAGCCATATCTTGCATGATGCCACGTATATAATGATTAATATTTTTACGTATATTGGTATTTATTTGGCTTTGTTTGTTCATAACAGCAACATTACTTTGATACATTGAGCCATTTTCACTCGGTGCTGCAACAGCTCGTTGTGGCTCAAAAAACGCCGGAGCATCGTCTGTTATCTGCGTACTGTTGTTTATTGCTTGTGTACAACCAAAGCCCAGTGGCAAAAATAAAGTTAATAATAAACGTTTCATATTGGCTCCTAATTAGTATTCACTACGGTATATGTAATCACCGCGTTGTTGTATTTTTTCATTGCCCCACATTACATTAATTGGAATTTCTGTTGTGGCGGCAGAGACAACGTGGCCCGTTTTTACATTTACCATGCGGGCATTAGCAATATAGGCATGCTGCTGGCGTGTTAATGTACCGGTGATCACAAAGTCAATATTCTGACGTTGCTGTAACCGGCTAATATCTCGACTTAAAATAGAATCGGCATTGCTGGACAAGTTAAGGCTATTTTCAAGTCGGTATTCAATGGTGTTATAGCCTAGCTGCGTAAACTGCGTGATAAGGCTTTCTTGAATTTGCTGGCTTAAACCTGCGCCTTGCCCATCGGCAAGTTTTGAATCCAGTGCGTCAGCTAAATAAAAACTTGTTACCGCTATAAATGCAGTGCTTTTATAGGGCTCTTTTATATGGCTGAGCTGAATACTCAAGTTATTCACATATTGGTTTACGGTATAAGGAGCCATCGCTGCTTTTGGCGCGTCGGTACTTATACTCGGCTCTGGCTCTGGCGTTAAGCTGCATGCGGTTAAGTTTACAAATAATAAGGGTAGTAAAAGGCGCATAGTTGCCATCCTCTAAAAACATGACAATTACAAAGCAATTACTATGCCGATTTACATTTTTAATGGTTGCTCTGTGTAGTGGCTAACAATGCACATGACTTGGTATTGCATTAGTTTATTACAATCTTTAACCGCGTTTTCCTGCTTTATGTATGCACCAAGCTTTAGCCGATAAAACGTGGTGCCATTTACGTTGATACTTTCGACATTAGCAGCTATTTTACCTGCAAATATAGTGTGTGCCGTCGCTTTTATTTTAGCAAAGCTTTGTGGTAATCGGGTTTGATCTGTTACCGAGGCAACCTGAAGCGCAAAGAGTGGCTGCACTTTTATTGGCTGCGCTTTTGTTTGCTGTATGGGGGCCGGTGGAGCTATTGGTTCTGGATTAAGCGAGCTGTTTTTCGCTATTTTACTTTCACTTTTTTGCGCAGCGGCTGCTGATTGCTGCTCTTGTGCTACTGAGGTTAGTTGTTTTATTAATAGCTTTAGGTCTTGCTCTATAACCAATAAACGCTCAACACCGGCTTTGGCTTGCTGCCACTGCTTTGCTGATGCTTTAAGTTCAGCCAACTCATCAGAAGTAATAACGACTCCCGCTTGGTTATTGAGCTGCGGGGCCACTTTTTTTTGTGGCTCAGCAGTACTGCTACACCCCGACAACATTATTAAAGTTAGGCCTAACAAACTCATTAACTGTTTTTTTAGCATGTTATTATTTCCTATGAATTACTTTAAGTTAACCTGAACTCTGGTTAAGAGATTTACTAACGTATTGAATCATGGTGATATTTAAATTTATTTTCTCTAGCCAGAGATTTTCAGTGAAAACAAGCCGAATTTACGCGTCAATAACGAATCTATTGCAAGTAAATTCAACGCAATTAGCGCTGAAAATAGCTGCTCGAGATAGATTTATTATCCAGAGTTCAGGTTAAGTTATGCCATTAGTAGCTAATACGCTGCGCCTGCACAGTACAACTTAATCCTTTTTCGGCTATGTTTAGGCACGCATCTTTGAGCATCACAGACTCTGTTTTATCGTAAGCAAGCGCTAATACGTAGCGATTTAAAACGGTATCTTTCACATAAAAAGGGCTCTGTTTTACAACGCCAGATACATTTTTTTTAATCAATTGATAGTATGTTTTAAGTATTGCTAATGACGAAAAGTCACCAATATTAGCAATATAGCCCTGCGTTTGTGCTTTTTCTTTTAACGTAAAATCAACGCCAACTAACACATCCCCTTTTGCTGATAAATCAACCTGTATCTGTTGTGTATTTTTTAGTGATTTTCGCTCTTTAAACTCATTATCAATGACCGCTTTATATTGCCCTGGGCGTAAGTCAGTAAATAAATAATAGCCGTCGTAGGCCGCTTGAGTTTGCGCAACCTCTTTACCCGCTTTATCTAAAAGCTTAACGGTTGCGTAAGGCTCAATTTCACTGGTATCGCCAGTTTGCTTGTAAACCGTTCCTTCTATTTCACTGCTATTATTTAATGGTATTTCCATGTATTCAACAAAGCCTGCACGTGGAGTGATTGAAAATCCTTCTGTGGCTGCAATATAAAAGGGATCAGGCAAGCTATCTGTATCAATAACAATATCGGTAGTTAAATTAGCGGGCATACCGGAGAGCAAAGCAATACCGTTTTCATCACTAAGGCCTGTACGATAATTTTGTAGCCCTTTGACTTTAACGCCTTCAATATTTTCATCATCTTGGTCAAATATACCGTTATTATTGTTATCGAGGTATACATGCACCATAAGTGAGCCGGCCTGAACCAAACTACGTCGATTTAAAAAGTAATCATTATTTACAGTGTCGTAGCCCAAACTAAAGCGGCCAAATAAACCAACACGCCAGTTATCTTCACTGTCGTAATTAAAATTACTATTAATGCTAAACAATTTAGCCTGCCAGTTTAATCCAAGTTCAGCGTATTTAATATTATCATCTAACTGGTGAGTTAATTTTAGCTCTGCTTGTAAATTGGGAGAAAGCGAGCGGCTAAATTCTGTCTCGTAGCTTGTAATTTCCCCCTCAGGTTCTAAAGAATAGTTAACTCCTAAACGCGTGCTAATTCGGCCAAAACGCTTTTGTAACAAGCTACTGCCAAAAAATCGATCGTTATCGGCCCACTGTAAACTATTATTAAATGAATACCCTGCAATTGAGTAATTTAAAATATTACCCAACCTTAATACACTGTCTTGTGTGTCGTTAGTGATATGTGACGCAGTATTTTGATAGCTTAAACGGCCATATTCATTTTGCATTACATTACCCGATACAAATAACTCGTAAGTACTTGAGTCATCGAGGGGGCCATCTTTGAGGTTTTTATTTAAAAGCTGTGATGCTTTACGCATGCTAAAACGCACTGATTGCTCTGCAAATTCACTTCTAACTGCAATTTCGAGTTCGTCTTCGCGGTTATTGTTTTGCTCATAATCAAAATTAACGAGTACTTTATTAAAAATGCTCAAGTTTGAACCTAATGCATAGCGATGCTCGTCGTCGCCATCGTCGCTACTAAGCGTAGATAACCCAGAATAAACCGATAAATTATCAGTGATCCCGCGCTCATAACGCCCCGACAATAACCACCCATCCTGAGCGTTAACAGGTGTTGAATGGTTAAGTAATTGCTCACCTTCTTGCGTGAGTGAGACTTCGTAAAAACCTTCACCTTCTTCTAAGCTATTGCCATCAACTAAGTATTCTTCAACTTTTCGCTCGACTTGGCCTTGCGGGCCATAAAAAATTAATTCAAAGGTGTTTGCGCCAAAGAGTAAATCTATATTTTCGAATAAATAACGCCCGTCTGGTAAGCTCAGTTGTTGATCTATCAATATTTTATTTCGATAAAGCTCAACATCCCAACCGGCTTGAACAGCGCCTGTTAGGTTTATTTGATTGTTATTTACTTTTTTGTATAGCGGTTTGTTATTAATCTTAATACCACGTGCATAATTACTGCTAAAGTTACTGCCTATTTGTGTGGCAAGTACATCGCCAAACTGCACATTTGTAGCCCCAAGAGGCCCAAGTAAGCCCGCGTGTGTGTCTTGTCGACTAAACGACAGACGTGAATCGCTAATTAAATTCCCTTCTCTTCCTGCTAGGTAATACTCAGCATTAACATAAGCTAAGTCTTGCGAGCCTAAAATGGAGTAGTTTAAGGAAGTATTATTTTTGGTTGCAGAGTAACTAAGTTGTAAATCGGCCACGGGGTTTGAGCTTGCTTGATAAGGGCTCGCTTTCCAAGGCAAAGTAGGGACTAAGTGATCTAAGCTAGCATTAAACTTTCGCTGCTCTCGTTGTAGCTTTTGTTCAATGGGTAGTTTCACTTGAGGGTCTAAATACAGCTCTAAAGAATTAAAATCAAGTTTAAGCTTTAATGCAAACCACGCATTAAGCTGCTCATAATCAATAAATATATCGCCAGCATCAACATAATAATCTTGCTCATTGAGTGAGTAAGTCACCCCATTAACATATACTTTTTGCTCATTTAGGTTCATCTCAAATTGATTATTAGGGGAAATAAACCAACCTTTTGCAGTTAAACTTTCGTTATTAACAGTGATTGCAAAATTAAGCTGCTCAAACACGCTATTTAGTTCAATCCATGCGCCATTTTCGCTTTTTATAGCAATTAACTCGCCTAAATAATATTTGCGTAAATACGCTGAGAAAAACAACAGCTCACCTACTGGGATCCCCATATTTTGCGCTTCAAAGTCATTTGTAATAGAACCTGTATTTACTTTAGCAATGTCATTAATTTGCTCTTCGGTTACTTTTTCCCATTTTTTTTCAATGTTAAACAGAGTGTTATACAAAACATCGGTTTTATTTTGCGTTGCATGTGCTGCAAAGCCTAATACAAAAAGTACTAAGCCAATAACTAATGTATAACGTTTGAATAAAATCAGTTTAGTAATCCCACTGAATTAGCGTTTAGATTAACGGTTTTTTCTGCAAATATTACACCTTGATACTCTCGAAGGCCCGAATATACAATCCGTAATTTACCAGCACCACTAATTACATTTTTTTCAAAGAAGTTGAGTGTTAGCTTAGCTAAAGGTACTTCTGCGTAAATACTGTAATCACTTAGCATAGATACCTTAATCTCTTCGCTCGCATTATTTGCTTTATAAAAAGCGTCTACTTTACCAAAAGCGCTGTAGTTACCCTTTCGGGCTAGTGATACAAGCAGCGCGTTATTTTGCTCATTTTTTACCAGCTCGATTGCCTCAATATTAACTTGAGGCTGTATTGCACCTTGGCGCAAAATAACGGGTATTGAGTAACTTAAAATCATGTTGATTTTAATGCCCATTTTTGTCGATTTGCTTTTATCTTCGTTTGGTAATGCTTGGAATAATAAGTGCGAGCGGTACTCTTTATCTGCTAAATTTTTGGGTTTACGTAAGGCAAGTTTAACTATTTGACGCTCCCCTGGCGCTAATCGCACTTGTGATGGACTCATGCGCACCATGCTGCTAAGCGCAGTAGGACTTATCTGATCGCTAGGGTGAGTAATATACCCCCCTTCTGGTTTAGCGGTTTTTTCTTGCCATGACAAACGGTAAGTTCTGTATTCATCACCGTTATTTATTACGATTACTTTAGCCACTCTTTGGCGTTCATCAAAAGACACCCTTGTAGGGGAAATAAGTAAATCTGCATGGCTCGAAAAACTAATTAATAACTGGCAGCCATAGACGACTAAAATAAAAAACTTTAATAACTTCATTGTGATTATTTCTCTTAATAGGCAATTGTTATTTCAACGGTTGTTGAATAATTATCATCTAAGTAAAGCTGACCATCGCCGCTAGCACTTAGTTGTCCACCTATTTTTAAAGTGGCCATGCCATAGGCATTTGTGACTATCGAATTAGCATAAATTATATTATCAAGTGTAAACGCTGTCCCGCCATTGATTCGAGTAAGCGGTTGGTGAACTCCTGAGTCTGTAATATTTATTTGAACGCGCGCCCCAAATCCCTCAAATAGCAGTTCTGCAGGGTATCCATTTCGCATTATGTGTATATTTGTTCCAGAGCTAGTACCGCTTGGTAGTAATGTGATTGAGCTGCTTGGTGTGTTTTCAACAACCACAATTGTGCCAAAGCTAAGTGGCTCTAAAACGGTTACCTGAGAAAGTGCGTTTACGCTATAAAACGCACTTAGTAGTAAGATAGGCTTTATCATAAAAATGCCTGCGTGTTAAAGCAGGCAATATTTCTTAATAATCCAGTAATAATGTGAATGTACCACTATAATCACCGTCAATATAATCACTAGCTGGCGTTGTAGCGTCTGTAGTAAGCGTTGCGCCTACATTAAATGTTGCAGCACCTGTTGAGTCAACTTGGATAGTAGTTGTAGCTACGCTGTTAGGTGTAGCGCCTGTAAGCACATAATACGTAGGCGCACTTAAAGTAAAACCAGCCGTTCCTGCAGGAGCGGTTACTGGTGAGATAGCACCTGTAATACCAGTACCGGTAATGCTAAGGGTCGCAAATGGTGAAACACCTGATACTGTAAATGAAGCAGGAGAACCTGCAGCTAACACTGCAATTTCTGCAGCTGTCGCATCAGTAGATGCTGTTGTAGCAGCGGTTGCTGGGTTTGCAGCTAAAAC
Organism: Pseudoalteromonas sp. SG45-5; assembly: GCF_014164085.1. Lineage (NCBI taxonomy): Bacteria > Pseudomonadati > Pseudomonadota > Gammaproteobacteria > Alteromonadales > Pseudoalteromonadaceae > Pseudoalteromonas > Pseudoalteromonas sp. SG45-5. Next base: position 30,229 of record NZ_JACJEM010000037.1, read on the forward strand.
TAAAGTGGCTGTTTCTGTCGCCGCTGTATCTGCGGTAGCACGTATCGTTCCAAAGTCTAAGTCTGCTGTTTTAGTAAAAGTAAACGCATTTTGTACTTTTACGCCCGCGTTAAAAGTCGCCGTTTCAGCTGACACGTTAAGTGAGATTAGTGACAGTGCAGTAGCAATTGAGGCTATTTTAATTGATTGATTCATAGATATTCCTATTAGTTGTTAACTTACGTAACCATAACAGTCAGGTTAGATTAAGTATCGACCAATATCATTATAAATTTAGTATTTATCGGTATATTTTATCAATAAGCGTAAATAATTAAACTTTTTGCTTAAATTATTACTCCCTCAAACGGAGATAATTTACAAGATAAGTTAATTCGCGAAATAATTTTACAAAAATAGTATGCATCTTGTTTATTTTTAAATGGTCCAGCAATCAACTTATAAAGCTGCGTATTACTTTTAGACTCTGTTTGTACTCGATATTGAAATACATTAAATATATTAGGATAACTTTGTTTTAATTTAACAACCGTGTTTGATGCGCTTTGTTGCTTTAAATAACTTCCTAATTTAACCCCATACATAGACGCAATATCTTCCTCAATAACACCTGTGTTACTCAGCGTATTGGTTTTTTTCTCTACGGCGCTATGCTGCACTAAATTAACCTCAGTGCGCATTTCATCTGGGAGTGTATCTAAATTAGTTTGCATTGAAAGTGCTTTAATCAACATCAGTAAATCACCTTCTATCTCACTGAGTCTATTGATTTTACTTTTATTATTATCCCATTGATCTAAATAAGGCTTTATTTGCTCCATACGAACGACATTATCAAGCTCAGAAACATCATCAGTTTGGCTACTACACCCACCAAGAAAAAGTAATAAAAGTGATATGTATAATATAAATTTCAATTGCTTTTCCACCCAGCGTAAACGTACCAATTTAAAGCAAAAAAAGTGCCAATAACATTGTGATTAGTATTATCGTGCAATTACATTTAAATATGGTGTCAGGAAAATTGAGGCATGAAGTATTCCATATTGAAAATTTAATGCCGTTAGTCAGGTTTTGCCAAGCCAGCCAGATACTAATACCAAACTGCATAAATCTTTGATCAATTTAACGAATTAAATTGCACTATAACGTCGTTAAAAATTTTTTATTTAGAACAAGCGTAATTTTTTTAACGTTAAATAGACCCCATATATAAGCAGATTGGTATAAGATATTTAATGTTATGTGCTAATAATAAAAAAAGCGCCATGTTTGGCGCTTTTTAAATTAAGACATTATTTTACCAATGTTTTAATAAATGTTTTCAACTCGCCAGCAAATTCATCACGACGAAGGGCAAACTCAATAGTTGCCTTTAAATAGCCGATTTTGCTTCCGCAATCATGGCTACGGCCTTTAATTGCGTATGCGTCTACTTTTTCGTGTTCCATTAACATTGCAATAGCATCTGTTAGCTGAATTTCATCGCCCGCACCTTGCGGAGTTTTTGCCAGTAACGGCCAAATATTTTTACTTAATACATAACGCCCTACAACAGCTAAGTTTGATGGTGCTTCGTCAACCGGTGGCTTTTCTACCATATTCAAAATAGGTGAGCTTTCACCTTGTTGTAAATCAACATCTCCTAAATCAACCACACCAAACTGATTTACTTGCGCCATTGGCACAGCCTCTACCATAATTTGGCTATGCTGAGTTTCTTTAAAGCGCGTAATCATTTCAGCAAGGTTGTCTTTTTTAAGATTACTTTCTACATCATCAATAATCACATCAGGCAATATAACCACAAACGGTTCATCACCAATAATAGGCGCGGCGCAGCTAATTGCATGCCCAAGACCTTTAGCTTCACCTTGGCGTACGTGTATTATTGTTACGTCTTTAGGGCAAATGGCTTGCACCTCGGCAAGTAGTTGCCGCTTAACACGTTTCTCTAAAGTCGCCTCTAATTCAAAGCTGGTATCGAAGTGATTTTCGATTGAGTTTTTACTTGAATGCGTTACTAATACTATTTCTTTAATACCAGCGCTCACGGCTTCGTTTACTACGTACTGAATTAAAGGACGATCTACTACCGGAAGCATTTCTTTAGGAATTGCTTTTGTGGCTGGTAACATGCGAGTACCAAGGCCCGCTACTGGGATCACTGCTTTCATTATGTTTTCCTTAATCTTTTATTATACTGAAAATGGGTATTGAATTGCTTCGTGGCATTGATAACCAGCTACTTCAAAGTCGTCTCGTGTTACCCACGTTTCGATATCTTCTAATGATTTAATTTTTGGATTTATTTTTAACTGAGGTGATGCAAACGGTTCTCGTGTTAGCTGTACATCGCGCATTAACTCAAGTTGGTTTTCGTATATGTGTGCATTAGCAATTTTGTGGTAAGCCTTACCTGCTTTATAACCAGTAATTTGAGCCACTAGCGCCAATAATACAAAACACTGAATTTGATTAAAATTTAGGCCAAGTGGCACATCACAACTGCGCTGATACGACGTTAAATATAACGTATCACCAAGTAATGAAAACGTATGCGTGTGCATACACGGGCGCAAACAACCCAGCTCAAATTCACCAGGGTTATAAAACGAAATTATTTCACCGCGATCATCGATACCATTTTTTAAGTTGTTAATCACTTTAGCAAGCTGGTCAAGCGTTGAACCATCTGGTCGTTGCCAAGCACGACCTTGTACGCCATACACTCGGCCCATGTCATCCTCGCCTTTACGGTGAGGGTTATTGAGCCATGCCTTGTTATCGTTTGCGTTAGCATCCCATGTTTTACAACCGATATCACGAAACTGCTCGGCACTGTCGTAACCACGTAAGTAACCTAATAACTCAGCAATCGCCGCTTTATAGTAGCTTTTACGCGTGGTAATCATCGGAAATTGATTATTAGCAACATCGTATTCTAAATCAGCATTAATAACGGTTAAACAACGTGTGCCCGTACGTTTGTTTTCTACCCACTGTCCTTCGTCAACGATGCGCTGACATAATTTTAAATATTGTTTCATGTTTTTCTTGTTATGCCTTAGCTGCCGTTACTTGTGGTGGTTGTTTATATGCCCAAATTAATAAGCCTAAACCACCTATTATCATAGGAAGTGAAAGTATTTGCCCCATTGAAATAAAGTCGGCAAATAATCCTAACTGCGCATCCGGCTGACGGAAATATTCAATGCAAAACCTAAACACGCCATAACCTAGTAAAAACACACCCGCGACACTACCTGCTGGGCGAGGCTTTTTAATAAACCACAGCATTATTAAAAACAATACTAAGCCTTCAAAAAACGCTTCGTAGAGCTGCGATGGGTGACGCGCAAGAGGACCGCCGGTTGGAAATACCATTGCCCATGACACATCTGAAACTCGCCCCCACAGCTCACCGTTAATAAAGTTACCAATTCGCCCAGCTAACAATCCGACTGGGACCAATGGTGCAACAAAATCGCCGACTTGAAGAAGTGATTTTTTACGCGTCCACGAAAAAATAGCAACCGCAGTGATCACGCCCAACGTTCCACCATGAAACGACATTCCTCCCTGATCTATTCTAAATAGATACAGTGGGTTTTCTATAAAATAACTAAATTGATAAAACAGCACATAACCAATACGCCCGCCAAGTATTACACCTAACATGCCATAAAAGAGTAAATCGCTGACTTGGTCTTTAGTCCAACCAGAGTTTGGTTTTGATGCCTGGCGGTTAGCAAACCACATTGCAAACGCAAAACCTATTAAATACATTAATCCGTACCAGCGCACGCTTAGCGGTCCAACTGAAAAAATAATTGGATCAATTTGAGGAAACTCAAGTGCCATAAAAATAAACCTTTAGCTAAAAATCATTCTAATTGCGATAACCACTAGCAGCACCGCGAAAATTTTCTTTATTGTATTTACAGGTAAGTAATGTGTTGCTTTAGCCCCTATAGGCGCAACAAACCACGATGTAATTACAATCCCAAATAATGCTGGAAGATACACAAACCCAGCAAAACCATGTTCTAAATCTGTAACCTGCCAGCCTGCACTTATGTAGCCAATAGAGCCAAAAAATGCGATAACAATTCCACATGCAGCGGCACAACCAATTGCTTTTTTAATATCAACCGAAAAGTAATTAAGCATAGGAACGATAAGTGCCCCACCGCCAATACCGATTAATCCTGATAAGCCACCCATGATTGCCGAAAACGCACCTAAAATAGGACCCGCTGGTAGTGGCTTTTCTGACAGCGGCTTATTGCGTGTAGAGAGCACCATTCTTGTTGCAATAAAAACGACACTTGCAGCAAACACTATACGTAATATTTGCTCTGGAATAAAACTTGCCGCAAAACCACTAATAAGCGCACCGAGACCAACCCCCGACATAACCCACGGGGCAATGCTCCAAGGCACATTATCATTTTTATGATGAGCCAGCGCTGAAGAAGTTGAGGTAAATAAAATAGAGGCAAGCGATGTTGCAATAGCAATCACAAGTACATGATCCACTGACGTTACATCAAATGAGAGCAGCATAGCGCTAAGTACAGGCACAATAATTAAACCGCCACCAATGCCTAATAAACCGGCTAAAAAACCGACAATACAGCCTAGTAGTGCGCAGCTTGCGACCAACAACCCTAAGTCATACATAGTGATCTCAAATACCCTTTGGAGATGTGTATATTAAAGGATTATATAAACAATAGCATCCGTGTATTAAAGTTATTTGACCATACGTTATTATTTGGGAGTGTAAAACAAATCACCAAGCCCGTGCTCGATCATAAAGTTGCGTGTTAAGCGCAGTACCTGTTTTGCACTCGACTGAGCTAAGCATGCTGCCAGTAATGTTTTCATGTCACTTGCATTTAAACGCCTGACCACCCACCTAACTTTATTGAGTGACGATAAATTCATACTTAAACGCCTATATCCCATAGCAATAAGTAAAATAGCGCCTTCGGGATCACCCCCTAGCTCGCCGCATAAGCTAAATGGCATCTGATGATATTCGCAATCAGACGCTATTTGCTTTAACGCTCTGAGCACTGCTGGGTGATATGGATTAAATAACTGTGCAACCCGAGCATTTGATCTATCAACCGCTAATAAATATTGTGTTAAATCGTTACTGCCAACAGAGCAAAAATCGACTTTTTTAGACCATTCAGGGATCATAAATAAGCTCGATGGCACCTCAAGCATAATACCCACAGCGGGCTTTTCTATCACTTGCGCTGGGTATTTTTCACTAAGTTCAAAATAGGCTTGCTCAAATAAAGCAAGTGATTCATCAACTTCTTCAGTGCCACTGATCATCGGGAGCATAATTTTTAAGTTACCCAACCCCATATTGGCTTTAAGCATGGCCTTGAGTTGATCTAAAAATAGCTCGGGATGATCTAGGCTTATACGAATACCGCGCCAACCTAAAAACGGGTTTTCTTCGGTAAAATTAAAGTAATCGAGTACTTTATCGCCACCTATGTCTAACGTGCGCATAACCACTGGTTTTGGGTAATAGCTTGTTAGGACTTCTCGATACCAGTTTTCTTGCTCTAGTTGCGAAGGAAACTGCCCCTTTTGCATAAACCATGCTTCAGTACGGTAAAGCCCAACTCCATCACAAACATCAACGCTGCTTTGCTCTGTATTAAGCTCAAGCCCCGCGTTTAAACGTAGACTAATATGCTTACCATCAAGTGTCACCGCTTCTGAGTATTGTTCTTTTAAAAAACGATTATTAAGCAAGCTGTCTTGATATTGCAACCGCGTATATTCATCAACCAGCATTTGCGAAGGCGATATATATAAACGCCCAGCAAACGCATCTAAAATCATCGTTTTGCCATTAAACTGCAACAAGGGTAAATCTTCTATCCCCCAAATGGCAGGGATCCCCATTGCACGCGTTAAAATAGACGCATGGCTATTAACCGAACCACTAACACTGACAACCCCCGATAAACATCCTTTAGGCACCTCAGCCAGCATTGCGGGCGTTACCGTACTGGCGATAAGTATTGTATTTGATGGGTAATCTTTTACTGCACGCTCTGTGTTTACAAGATGATGTAGCACTCGTAAACCAATATCTTTAACATCAACAGCACGTTCTTTTATATACGGGTCTTGCATGGCGTTAAATTGTGATATTAAACGCTCTATTACAATTTTTAATGCGCTCTTAGCACACCAGCCTTGTTGTAATTGTATTTCTACATTATGGCCTAAACTTTTAGCGTCAAGCAGTTGTTGGTATACATCAAATACCGCGAGTGCTTCTTGTGGAATAGAGTCACTTAACGTCATCGATAGGGTATTAAACTCTTTACGCGTAGCAGCTACGGCTTGCGTAAATAAACGCTGTTGCTCTACTACATCGCTATTTTTTTGCAGTTCAATCGATTTAAAATCAAGCTTGGGAAGTAGTACAAATGCTTGTCCAATTCCTATACCTGGTGCGCTTGATACGCCTTTTAAAACGGATGTTTGATGAGATGACTCTTCTTGACGTAGTACTTCTTTTATTTCTGCGTGAGCTAACTGTGAAGCAAGTTGCGCTGAAAGTGTAATTAAAAACGATTCTTCGTCTTGACTAAATACACGAGCGACTTTTTGTTGAACGACAATAACGCCTAATACTTTTTTTTGATGCACTACTGGCACAGATAAAAAAGCATTATAACCTTCTTCATTCACTTCTGGGGAGAGCTTAAATCGTGGATGAGATTTAGCAAATGCGATATTAATTGGCTCTTCACGCTGTGCAACGAGGCCCACTAAACCTTCTGTAAAACCTATTCTAAACTTACCAACCGCATCAGGGTTTAACCCTTCGGTAGCCATAAGTATAAAGTTATCTTGACTGTAATCAGCAAAATAAATAGAGCAGCACTGGGTTTTCATGGCATCTTTCACCATTTGCACAAAGCACACTAAAGCACTGTCTAAATTCGCTTGTCGCGAAACAGACTCAACAATAGCTCTGAGTGTAGCCAGCATATTCTGCTCCTCTATTGTTAGTTAACTACCTTTTATTTCGCCAATGATCTTTATGTTGTTCTCGCTTATTAAAAGGCATCGCAAAAGGAGCAAACTCTTTCATTACGCGTCGATAAACATCCCGTTTAAACGATACAACCTGCCTTACAGGGTACCAATAACTGACCCAGCGCCAATCATCAAACTCAGGATGATGAGTTTTAAGTAAATTTACATCTTCGTCTTCACAACGTAATTTTAATAAAAACCATTTTTGTTTTTGCCCAATACACACCGGACTTGAGTCTCGGCGGATTAATCGTTTGGGTAATTTATAGCGTAACCAATGTTTTGAGCTTGCGACTATTTCTACATCTTCTGGTCGCAACCCTACTTCTTCGTGTAATTCACGGTACATGGTTTGTTCTGGCGTTTCGCCGTCATCCACACCACCTTGGGGAAATTGCCAAGAATGCTGTCCATAACGTCTAGCCCAAAAGACCTGTCCCTGATTATTGCAAATTACAATTCCGACATTGGCACGAAAACCTTCGGCATCAATCACCTTAGTGCCTCATTTGTAAGTCGATTTTTTATGATTGTTCCACATAACCCGCAATACGGCAAATACTATTACGAGTTTTACTCTGCTTACCCACAGCTTGTGCATAACTTTTGTAAAACACGCTCATTTTGCAAACAAATCCACAATATAGGATCTAAAAAACGACTTTCTCCACAGATTCTGTGGATAAACTTGTTCATACATCTGTATTTATCCCTATAACTCTATTCAGACTTAATTACAGATGAATAGCAAAACACAAAATTACAAAGCAGTTCAGTCACTTAAGTTAATTAGAGCACTTTTTATCGTGTGCAAAATTGCACCACCCACACCATGTACAAAAAACACACAAACGCAAAGATATCCACGGCTTAGCTGATTTGCTATCATGGCAATGGTATTTATTCAACCTAAATTAGTAATATGCGACCAACAAAACCACATTCAATTAATGATCTAATAAAGCGGGTTAATAACATTGCAGGACTTACGCTTGGCCAGTTAGCGAATGAGTATAATTTCAAAACACCGGATGATTTATTACGAGAAAAAGGCTGGACGGGTCAACTAATAGAATATGTTTTAGGCGCGACAGCAGGCTCTAAACCCCTTCCTGATTTTGAAGATTTAGGTATTGAGCTAAAAACACTGCCAATTTCATACAAAGGAAAACCGCTAGAAACAACATTTGTATCGGTCACACCATTAATAAATGTTACAGGAATGACATGGCATGCTAGCAGTGTGCGTAAAAAGCTAAACCATGTTTTATGGTTACCCATTTTAAGTGAGCGCGATATAGCACCATTTGATAGAACAATTGGCAGTGGCTTTTTATGGCAACCCACACCAGAACAAGACGCTTTATTACAGCGTGACTGGGAAGAGCAAATGGAGCTTATTGCACTGGGTAGAGTTGATGAAATATCAGGTCATTTAGGTGATGCAATGCAAATTCGCCCAAAAGCTGCCCATAGTAAAATAGTAACCGATGCCATTGGTCCTAATGGGCAAATAATTAAAACCCTACCCCGTGGGTTTTATTTAAAAACGAGCTTTACTGGTGATATTTTAAAGCAGCAGTTTCAGCTTTAAGTGTGTTATAAAATATTAATTGTTGAGCCATTTTTGTGGGTACCCTCTTTTCGCACTGCGTACGCGCGTCAGCAAGCTTAACGCCTGCAACTTGTACTCATCTTTTTGAGTAAAGTATCTGGCATAAAAAATCCCCGCTTATGCGAGGATTTTACAGTCTAAACTAAAAATCAAATTCTATATAAAATAGAATTACTGACCTTTAACTTCTTTTAAACCGTTGTACGGTGCTTTATCACCTAATTGCTCTTCAATACGTAGCAATTGGTTGTACTTAGCAACACGGTCAGATCGGCTCAATGAACCCGTTTTAATTTGACCTGCCGCAGTACCCACTGCTAAATCAGCAATGGTTGAATCTTCTGTCTCGCCTGAACGATGAGAAATAACAACCGTAAAACCAGCGTCTTTAGCCATTTTAATTGCAGCTAACGTTTCAGTTAAAGAACCGATTTGGTTAAACTTGATTAAGATTGAGTTTGCAATACCGTTGTCGATACCGCGTTTTAAAATCTTAGTGTTTGTTACAAATAAATCGTCACCAACTAATTGGATTTTATCACCCATTAGTTTAGTTTGGTGTGCAAAGCCATCCCAATCAGACTCATCAAGACCATCTTCAATAGATACGATTGGGTACTGCTCAGTTAGATCTTTTAAGAAGAAGTTAAATTCTTCAGAAGTGAACTTTTTACCTTCACCTTTAAGGTCGTAGATATTTGCTTCTTTGTCGTAAAACTCAGATGCAGCACAATCTAATGCAAGTGTAATGTCTTTACCTAGCTCGTAGCCTGCATTTGCAACTGCCACTTTAATTGCAGCAAGTGCAGCTTCGTTAGATGCTAGATTTGGTGCAAAACCGCCTTCATCACCCACAGATGTTGAGTGACCTTCTGCTTTAAGTACTTTTGCAAGGCTATGGAATATTTCAGCGCCCATGCGTAGTGCTTCACGAAAGTTTTTAGCACCAACTGGCTGAACCATGAACTCTTGAATATCTACCGAGTTATCTGCGTGTTCACCACCATTGATGATATTCATCATTGGCAGTGGCATTGAGTAAACACCGGGTGTACCGTTTAAATCAGCAATGTGTTCGTAAAGCTCAACTTTTTTAGATTGTGCAGCGGCTTTTGCTGTCGCAAGTGATACAGCTAAGATTGCATTGGCACCTAATTTTTCTTTATTTTCAGTACCATCTAAATCCAGCATCACTTTATCAACAGTGCTTTGCTCTAATGCATTTTGACCAGCTAAAGCGTCAGCAATTTCTTTGTTAATATAACCAACTGCTTTTAATACGCCTTTACCTAAATAACGAGTTTTATCACCATCACGTAACTCTAATGCTTCGCGAGTACCTGTAGACGCACCAGAGGGTGCTGCAGCACGGCCCCATGAACCATCAGCTAAATGGACATCAGCTTCAACAGTTGGGTTACCACGCGAGTCCATAATTTCGCGACCAATTACTTTTACGATTTTTGACATCTTGATTCCTCTATATTCCCAAAATGGTGATTTCAACTAACTTTACTATGTTTTGTATAGTTTATACCAATTGCATTAAATTAGTGAGCTATTATAGCGCTAAGAAAACAGCTCAATAACAAGCCAGAAATTTTGACATATAGTTGTTCTATATGAGTAATTTTTAACGCAGTGAGTGAGTTATTTAATGCGATACAATGCTCATGCTTTAATAAAATTGGTATTAGTCAGCTCTTAAAACAAAAAAGGCCGTGCAATATGCACGGCCTCTTTTAAATTACGAATTCGCTTTTTGATGGATATGAGCTGCGGCTACAAACCCTTCAAATAGCGGATGACCATCACGTGGTGTTGACGTAAATTCCGGGTGGAATTGCGCGGCAATAAACCAAGGGTGATCTTTATTCTCGATAATTTCTACCAGTTTTTTATCTTCCGATAAACCAGTAAAGCTTAAACCTGCTTTTTCTAATTGCTCTACAAAGTTATTGTTAACTTCGTAGCGGTGGCGATGGCGTTCAACAATTTCGTCACTACCGTATACTTCATGCACTTTAGAGCCAGGTGTTAAGTGACATTTTTGTGCGCCTAAACGCATAGTGCCACCTAAGTCAGATTTTTCGCTACGTGTTTCAACGTTGCCTTCTGCATCTAACCACTCCGTAATTAGACCCACTACCGGTGCTGCTGATTTTGCATTAAACTCTGTTGAGTTAGCATCGCTAAGGCCAGCAACATTTCGTGCGTATTCAATTAGCGCAACTTGCATTCCTAAACAAATACCTAAGTAAGGCACTTTGTTCTCACGGGCATATTTAGCCGCTAATATTTTACCTTCAACACCACGACCACCAAAGCCGCCTGGTACTAAAATGGCATCTAAATGCGATAGTAACTCAACACCTTTACTTTCAAGATCTTGTGAATCTACATATTCAATATTAATTGTTAAACGGTTTTTAAGACCTGCATGCTTTAATGCTTCATTAACCGATTTATATGCATCTGGTAATTCAATGTATTTACCGACCATACCAATAGTCACTTCACCTGTTGGGTTAGACTCTTGATAAAGTACTTGTTCCCACTCTGCTAAATCAGCCTCTGGTGGATCTAGGTGGAAACGACGACATACAAAATTATCTAGCTCTTGCGATTTTAAAAGCGCTGGGATTTTATAAATGCTGTCTACATCTGGTAATGAAATAACCGCTTTTTCTTCTACGTTTGTAAATAATGAGATTTTTGCACGTTCATTATTTGGCAATTTACGGTCTGAACGACAAATAAGAATATCTGGTTGAATACCGACTGAGCGTAATTCTTTTACAGAGTGCTGAGTTGGTTTTGTTTTCACTTCGCCCGCAGGGCCTAAAAATGGCACTAACGTTAAGTGAATAAATAGCGCGCGTTCACGGCCAATTTCAGTTCCCATCTGACGAATTGCTTCAATAAACGGTTGTGACTCTATATCACCTACAGTGCCGCCAATTTCTACAATTGCAATATCATAACCTTCAGCACCGTCGTAAACACGTTGCTTAATATCGTTAGTGATATGTGGAATAACCTGAATAGTTGCACCTAGGTATTCACCTCGGCGCTCGCGACGTAATACGTCTTCATATACACGGCCTTGTGTGAAGTTATTACGACTTGTCATTTTGGTGCGAATAAAACGTTCATAGTGACCTAAATCAAGGTCAGTTTCTGCGCCGTCTTCTGTAACGTAAACTTCACCGTGTTGAATTGGGCTCATTGTGCCTGGGTCAACGTTGATGTAAGGATCCAGCTTTAAAATAGTAACATTTAAACCACGGGCTTCTAAAATAGCGGCCAGTGAAGCTGCGGCAATACCTTTACCCAACGAAGAAACAACTCCGCCAGTAACGAAGATAAATTTTGTACTCATGCGAACCCTAGAATATCAGGAATTAAAAGGAATATAACACCCAAAGAAGAGCCTAAGGGTATATCATCAAGACGGGGCGAAATTGTACCAAAACACGGCTTATCAATCCAGCTAAAAATAGTAAATGTGCGCACAAAAAATGTGCATAATTTTATTACAATTTTTTAATCGCATCCCATGCCCGATCCATTTCTTCAAAGGTGGCAGTATCTAAGCTTTTGCCTTGCGCGCTTAAATATACTTGCACCTTCTCGAACCGTGCTGAAAACTTGTCATTAGCGCTACGAAGCAGCTGTTCGGGGTCTCGTTTAACATGGCGTACAACATTAACAGTAGCAAAAAGTAAGTCGCCGAGCTCTTCAGCGGTATGATCTGATGACGGATCCTGTTCGATCGCTTCTTTTACCTCAAGTACTTCTTCACTCACTTTATCAAGCGCACCATGATATGTTGGCCAATCAAAACCAAGTGAAGCCACGCGTTGTTGGATTTTTTTAGCTTTACTTAAACTCGGCATATTAGCTGGAATATCTTGCCAAAAAGAAGGAGATTTTGTTTGTGCTCTAGTACTGCGTTCTTGTGCTTTTATTGCTTGCCACTGCTGTGATAATTGCTCGTCTGTTAGCTCTTTTTTATCATCAAATACATGCGGGTGACGACGAGTGAGTTTGGTGTTTAGTTGCTCAATTACATCGCTAAAATCAAATAAGTTTTGTTCTTGGGCTAATTGCGCATAAAATACGATTTGAAATAACAAGTCACCCAATTCACCTTTAAGCTCACCTAAGTTGCCTGACTCAATACAGTCGGCAACTTCGTACGCTTCTTCTAATGTATGCGGCACAATAGATTTAAAATCTTGCTTGAGATCCCACGGGCAACCGTTTTTAGGATCTCGCAGTGTTTTCATTATGCTAAGAAGTTGCGTAAGCGCTGCATTATCATTCATGTTTAATGACCACGCTTGGCGTCATGAACACCTTCTATTTGATGCAATTTCGAAAGAACACGGTTGGTACCCGATAAATCATGCACTTCTATTTGCATAGTAAAAATTGCTAATTGATTATCTGTTACCGTGTTTACATTCATATTAAGTACGTTTACTTTTTCGTTTGCTAGCACTGAGCTTATATCGCGTATTAACCCAGATCGGTCGGTGGCTTCTATTTTAATACTCAATGCGTACGAGCCGTTTATATCATCAGACCAACTAACAGAAAGCACACGCTCAGGATGCTGCTCTTTTAAGTTATTAAACGAATCGCAATCATCTTTATGTACGCCAATACCACGTCCTTGAGTAATATAACCAATAATTGCATCACCAGGTACTGGACGACAACACTTAGCCACGTGACTCATTAAGCTACCAACGCCATCAACTACAATGCCATTTTTATCGCCGCTTACTTTAGTCGGATTTTTAAAACGTATTACCGGCTCGTCTTCTGTACGATCGGTAACAAAGTTAAGCATTTGATTTAGACGCACATCGCCCGCGCCAATGGCAACCATTAAGTCATCAAGCTCTTTAAAATTAAAACGCTTAATCGCGGGTGCTAAGTCTTTATAATTTAAACCCAGCTTTTGCAGCTCGTTATCAAGAATATCTTTACCCGCACTGAGGTTTTTATCCCGATCGAGTTGTTTAAACCAATGATGTATTTTAGCTCTAGCACGCGACGATTTGATGTAACCTAATGAAGGATTTAACCAATCACGACTGGGATTTGGTTGCTTTTGGGTAAGTATTTCTACTTGATCCCCAGTTGTAAGCTGATGCGTAAATGGCACTATTTTGCCAAACACTTTAGCACCAATACAACGATGACCAACGTTCGAATGAATATAGTAAGCAAAATCAAGCGGTGTTGCGCCAAGGGGTAAATCGATAATATCGCCGCTTGGGGTAAATATGTACACGCGGTCTTCGACTACTTGATTTTTAAGCTCTTCAGCTAAATCGCCACCATCAACGACTTCTTCTTGCCATTGCAGTAGTTTACGCAGCCAGCTTATTTTTTGCTCATAACCAGAGCCACGTCCAGGAAGTGCACCTTCTTTATATATCCAATGTGCTGCAACACCTAGCTCTGCATCTTGATGCATATCGCTGGTGCGAATTTGTATTTCTACCGTTTTACCTTCAGGGCCAAATACCACGGTATGAATAGATTGATAGCCATTTTGTTTGGGCGTAGCAACGTAATCATCAAACTCTTTATTAAGATGACGCCAATTAGTGTGCACAATACCCAGCGCACCGTAGCAATCTTGCAAGCGTTCAACCACAATTCGCATAGCGCGAATATCAAATAATTGATCAAACTCGTAATTTTTTTGCGCCATTTTTTTATAAATACTGTAAATATGCTTGGGCCGGCCATAAACTTCAGCTTCAATACCTGCCTCACTCAAACGGCTTTTCACTTGCTCCACCATATCTTCCATATAAGCTTCGCGCGCTAAACGTTTATCATCGAGTTGTTTAGCTATACTTTTGTATATATCTGGGCGTAAGTATCTGAACGATAAATCTTCAAGCTCCCATTTTAGTTGCCCTATTCCTAATCTATTCGCTAATGGGGCAAAAATATCAGCGGTTTCTTTGGCTGCAATAACACGGTCTTCTTCATCGGCATCTTTTACGTTGCGTAAATGACATACCTGCTCAGCCAATTTAATAACCACCGCACGTACATCCTCAACCATTGTTAACAGCATTTTTCGAATATTATCGACTTGAACTGACCCTTTACCTTGATGCGATAAGGTACTAATTGTGGCCATTTGCGCAACACCTGTTAAAAGTATTGCCACGTTATTACCTAGCAACTCTTCAACGGTGTCGAGCGACACAACATCATTTAAAAAATACGGTGTTAAATACGCAGTCGCTAACGATTCGGCATCAAGGTTTAGCTCAGCCAAAATTTCAACCATTTCAATGGCTGTATTTTGTTGCTTTTCGTTGTTGCAGTTTACACACAGTGCTTGCGCCTGATTAAGTAATTCAGCTTTTTCAGCAGACAATCCGAGTGCTTTTAGACGAGTGGCAAAATCGCCCGTTTCATCTTGTTGATGCGATTGACGTGTAGCTACCATAATGCGCTTTACCTCCGTTGAAATAACGCCATAGTTTCAATATGCCCTGTATGAGGAAACATATTCATTAGCCCTATTTTATTAAGATCAAAACCTGCTTGCGAAATAATAGCGCTGTCACGGGCTAAAGTAACAGGGTCGCAAGAGACGTATAAAATTGTTTTAAATTGCTTTAAAGGTAACTGCTCTAATACAGCCATTGCACCAGTACGAGATGGATCTAATACGAGTACATCTAAATCTTTACTAAACCACAGCGCATTTTGAATTTTTTGCGTTAAATCAAAACAATGAAACTGCGCATTTGCAATAGAGTTAGTTTGCGCATTTTGCGCCGCCATTGCAACCGCTGAAGTAACCCCTTCTACACCTGTTACTGTTTTTGCTTGTTTTGCCAGCACGAGCGAAAAGTTGCCAATACCGCAAAATAAATCCAAGATATTTTCATCGCCATTTAAATTAAGCCAATCTGCTGATTGCTTCAGCATAGCTTGGTTAACTTGTGCATTTACTTGGATAAAATTATCTAAACCGAATTCAAACTTAAGATTAAATTCTTCAAGATAGTAAAACGGCATTGCTAAATGCGAATGCTCAATTACATCACTCTCGCCTTGCCATACAATGTCATACTTATAATGCGAAGCTGCCTGCTCTACTAATGCTTTAAACTCATCAGAAATCACTTTTGTATGGCGAATAATAACAAAGCTATGGTCATCACTTTCGCACAATTGCAGGTGGCTTATACTGTGCAGCGGCTTATGTTGATTAATTAAATCATCAAAAAGTGTAAATATATCTGCGAATGCTTCACTTAACACGGCACATTGATTAATACTTACAATATTTTTTGAGCCGCTTGCTCTGTAGCCCACACGCATTTTTTTAGCCGCTTTATCAAACATCACAGCAATACGCGCACTGCGCCTATAGTGTGTTGATTTACTTAATAACGGGGTTTGCCAGTTTAAGTTTTTTTGTTTTGCGAACTTTTCAAATAACTGATTTACCGCAGTTTGTTTTTCAGCGACCTGTTGGCTTACCTCTAAGTGCTGTAATTGACATCCACCACAATGAGTATAGTGTTCACAAAAAGGCGCTACTCGTGCACCACTTGCTTTAATAACCTTGTGTGTAATTGCACTACTATAACGTGCTTTATCATCAACAAGCGTTGCTTTTACTTGCTCACTTGGTAATGCACCGCTTACAAAACACACTTTGTTATTGTATTTTGCGATACCACGTCCTTGATGATCCATTGCAGTTATATCAAGCACTACTGACTTTTGTTGTAGTGGCTTTTTTTTTGCTTTAAAAATTTGTGCCATTTGGCATTACCTTAAAATGGTTATAGGTTAAAACAATAAATGTACTGCTATAGCAGAGGCTTTGAGAATAGGTGTTGAACCGTATATACTCGAAACATACTAATAATGATAAACGTTCCCATTATGACTAAATTAGGCTTACGCGATTCTGTTTTAACACTGACCCTGATCCCGACGGTGATCATTGGATTATTGCTTGGTGGTTATTTTACAATAAATCGTTACATTGAGCTTGATGAAATTTTATATCAGCAAGGCGCCACTATTTCTGAGCCTCTTGCAATTGCGCTAGAGCAACCCTTATTTGAAAAAAACAAACAACTGCTCAGTCGCTTAATTAGCTATACGCACAATAAACATTCGCCAACGGTAAAATCCATAGCTATTTTTGATAATAATAACCAATTAATAATGACCAGCAACTATCACCGCTCTTTTGATAAGTTGATTAATCAAAAAGTGATGCAAAATTTAAATACAACTCAAATACAAGTTTCAGAAAAATTAGTTACTTTTTTCACTCCAATTATTAACCACTCCACCCATGACTCAAAATGGGATCCATCTGCATTTCACTCTCCGTTAGGAACGGTTATTTTACAGCTAAACAAAGACCAAGCTGTAATAGGGCAACAGCAAGCATTACTAGTGAGCGGTATTGTCATTATTTTATCTTTGATATTTGCCGCTATTTTAGCATTTAGATTAAGCCGTATGTTTATGACGCCGCTTAATAAGTTAGTACTCGCAACCGACAAGCTTGTTGAAGGAAAAAGAAGTACCGGCCTAAACGAGAGTATGATTGGCGAGTTTGAATTACTTCGAGAAGGTTTAAATACTATTGCCCATACTATGGTGATGCAAAAAGATGAAATGCAAAAAAACATAGATCAAGCAACCAGTGACTACCGTGAAACACTAGAACAATACGAGACTCAAAATATTGAGCTCACAATGGCAAAAAAAGAAGCGCAAGATGCTAACCGTGTTAAATCTGATTTTCTAGCCAAAATGAGTCACGAATTGCGCACCCCCTTAAATGGGGTAATGGGCTTTACTCGCCAACTTTATAAGACGCCACTTAATAAGCATCAAAAAGATTACCTCGATACAATTATGCTTTCAGCCAATAGTCTCATGACCATTATTAGCGATATTTTAGACTTTTCTAAATTAGAAGCCGGCGCAATGGAACTTGAGTCAATTCAGTTTCAATTA
Organism: Pseudoalteromonas sp. SG45-5; assembly: GCF_014164085.1. NCBI lineage: Bacteria > Pseudomonadati > Pseudomonadota > Gammaproteobacteria > Alteromonadales > Pseudoalteromonadaceae > Pseudoalteromonas > Pseudoalteromonas sp. SG45-5. The sequence goes on from NZ_JACJEM010000037.1 coordinate 47,975, forward strand.
CGAGATGCTGTTAACGAAGTAATGACGTTGCTAGCACCAAGTGCTCACGATAAGCAGCTTGAGTTATCAATCTATATAAACTCACAAGTGCCTGATGATTTAACTGGCGACCCTACTCGCTTTAAGCAAATACTCATTAACCTCTTAAGTAATGCCATAAAATTCACCGAAAAAGGCTCAATTAAAGTCGATATAAGTTACCGATTACTCGATGAAGAACGCGCATCGGTATTAGTCGCCGTAACCGATACCGGCGTAGGCATCCCAATGGATAAGCAAGATTCTCTATTTACTCCATTTGGTCAAGCCGATTCAAGCATAACGCGTAAGTTTGGTGGAACAGGCTTAGGGCTTATTATTACCAAGCATATTGTTGAAGCAATGAGCGGGCGTATAACACTCAACTCAGCGCCTGGTAACGGAACATGCTTTACTTTCAACAGCATATTTAGATTACCCAATCATGTATTCACAAATGATTTGCCTAGTAAATCGCTTGTTGGTAAGCGTATTTTATATTTAGAGCCTCACGAACACACGCATCACGCAGTGTTGTCGTTATTAACACAATGGCAAACCAACGTTACCGCTTGCTTTAACGAAACAAGCTTTTTAGATGCGATAAAAAATCAAGAGTTTAAATACGATGTTTGCTTAATTGGACACATGGCGTCTGTTGATGACATGCAAAGACTAAAAAGCTACGTTAAAGCAGTGCGCGACTCTACTGATTACTTGTATCTAATGCTAAATACTGTTTCGCATAATATGCGTGAAGCATTTATTGGCAGTGGTGCAGACGCCTGCTTAAGTAAGCCTCTCAATCATCGCAAATTGTGTGAAGTGCTGGCAGCGCCTTACCGCCTTGATCACCCTGTTCATAACATCGAACAAAATGAGCAGCAGTTACTGCCACTTAAAGTGCTTATAGTGGATGATAATGACGCGAACTTAAAACTAATTTGCACCTTACTTGCAGAGCAAATTGAAGCAATGGACACAGCTCATAATGGCTCTCAGGCCTATAGTTTGAGCAAAAGTCATAAATACGATGTCATCTTTATGGATATTCAAATGCCGATTATGGACGGCATCACGGCATGTAAACTAATACAAGAATCATCATTGAATGAAGATACCCCTATTATTGCCGTCACAGCTCATGCACTGCATAGTGAAAAAGAACAGCTGCTTAAAGATGGCTTTAAAGGCTACCTAACAAAGCCAATTGATGAAGATATGTTAAGACAGATTATTAGCGATCACAGCCCACAAACACCAATCAATCGCGATAAAAGTAAAAAGAATACTCCACAGAGCCCTGCACCATTTGAAAGTAATCGTATTGACTGGACTCTTGCGTTACAGCGCGCAGGTGGGAAAAGTGAGCTCGCGTTAGAAATGCTTAATATGCTGTTGTTAAGCGTACCAGAGACCCTTAATTTACTCATTAAAGCTATTGATGACAAAGATTGCCAGCAAGTACTCACTATCGTTCATAAATTTCATGGTGCATGTTGCTACACAGGCGTGCCAAAGCTTAAATCATTAGCTGAAACAATAGAAACATCACTTAAAAGTGAATGTACTTTAGATAATATTGAGCCTGAGCTTTTTGAACTGCAAGATGAGCTTGAAAATTTATTGATTGATGCAAAAATTAATGACAAAAGCAAAAAAGACGCACTATAAGTAAGCGCGCCTTTTAAAAAATAATTAACCTGAACTCTGGTTAAGATATTTACTAATATATTGAATCATAATGATATTTAAATTTATTTTTCTCTAGCCAGAGATTTTCAGTGAAAACAAGGCGAACTTACGCGTCAATAGCTGGCCTA